>NZ_BAACAP010000182.1:0-56309 GCF_045865695.1 Scytonema hankhaensis NUACC26 | reverse complement strand
ACAAATAACAAATGACAAATAACAAATGACAAATAACAAATGACAAAGGACATTAACTATGGCAACAAATCGTCGTAAAACTAGTAAGACGAAGAAAGAAGAAACTAACTGGCAAGAGCGCGTTATCCAAATTCGACGAGTGAGCAAGGTTGTTAAAGGAGGTAAAAAACTTAGCTTCCGTGCGATCGTAGTTGTTGGTAACGAACGCGGTCAAGTTGGTGTGGGAGTCGGCAAAGCATCAGATGTTATTGGTGCTGTAAAAAAAGGTGTTGCTGATGGCAAAAAACACCTTATTGATATCCCCATCACCAAATCTAATTCCATCCCCCACCCCATCAATGGAACTGGTGGTGGTGCAAAAGTTATCATGCGTCCTGCGTCCCCAGGTACTGGTGTAATCGCTGGTGGTGCTGTTCGTACAGTCCTGGAATTGGCAGGCGTTCGTAACGTGTTAGCAAAACAACTTGGCTCCAACAACCCTCTGAATAATGCCAGAGCTGCTGTCAATGCTCTGTCTACCTTGCGTACCTTTGCAGAAGTTGCTGAAGACCGAGGTGTCCCTGTTGAAAATTTATACATTAGTTAGTTGTTAGTAGTTAGTAGAACAACTAACAACTAACAACTAACAACTAACAACTAACCAATTAATTATGAGACTAAATGATGTCCGCCCCCAAAAGGGATCTAAAAAACGCGGTCGCCGTCTAGGTAGAGGTATTGCCGCCGGTCAAGGCGCAAGCGCTGGTAAAGGTATGCGCGGTCAAAACGCACGTTCCGGTCGCAGCACTCGACCTGGTTTTGAAGGTGGTCAGCAGCCATTATACCGCCGTATTCCTAAATTGAAGGGCTTCCCTCTCGTTAACCGTAAGATTTACACTACGATTAATGTAGAAAAGCTTGCTACTCTGCCCCCAAATTCAGAAGTTACACTGGAATCTCTCAAGGAAGCAGGTATTCTAACTGCCTCTAAAGGTTCTCTGAAAATCCTGGGAAATGGGGAGTTAGGTATTCCACTTACAGTAAAAGCAGCAGCTTTCACAGGTACGGCTCGTACCAAAATTGAGGCAGCAGGTGGAAGTTGCGAAGTTATCTGAAGGATGAAGGATGAGGGATGAAGGATAAAAGGTGAAAAATTTATACTTTATAGACTTCAAAGTTCGTGCTTCATAGTTCATAACTTCACACTTCATACTTCATACTTTATACTTCTTACTTCAAAGGTAGCCTTCTATGCTCGGTCGAGAAAAAGCCCCAACGGCTCAAGAAACTTTTATGCAGATGGCACAAGCGGCAGGGCTGAGAGGTCGGCTGCTTGTCACGCTGGGTATTCTTCTGTTAATTCGCTTGGGTATACATTTGCCCATTCCAGGAATCAACAGAGAAGAGTTTGCCCAAGCCCTTCAAGGTAATAACCAGATATTAAGCTTCTTGGACATCTTTTCCGGAGGCGGACTTTCAGCTTTGGGAGTCTTTGCCTTGGGTATTTTGCCATATATCAATGCCTCGATTATTATCCAATTGCTCACTGCTGCAATACCTGCTTTAGAAAACTTACAGAAAAATGAAGGCGAAGCAGGACGGCGAAAAATTTCTCAAGTGACTCGATACGTGTCTCTCGTTTGGGCAATTATTCAAAGTACTTTTTTGGCTGCTTTCTGGCTCAAACCTTTTGCTCAAAGTTATGGACCGATTTTTGTTATTGAGACGGCTCTCGCCCTGACAGCTGGTTCCATGTTTGTTATGTGGGCATCGGAACTAATTACAGAACGAGGCGTTGGAAATGGAGCATCTTTGTTGATTTTTGTCAACATTGTGGCAACACTGCCAAAGGCTTTAGGTGATACTATCGATTTTGTGCAAACTGGCGGCAGGGAAATTGCTGGTCGTGTTATCGTATTGCTGCTGCTTTTCCTAGCCACGATTGTTGGTATCGTCTTCGTACAAGAAGGAATTCGCCGCATACCTATTATCTCAGCACGCCGTCAAGTTGGTCGAAAACTTTTTGCAGAACAGCGCAGCTACTTGCCTTTGCGTCTCAACCAAGGGGGAGTCATGCCAATCATTTTCGCTGCTGCTATCTTAAGTTTGCCACTGTTGGTACAAAATTTCATTAATAATCCACAATATTCCAGGATTGTTAACACTTATCTTGTTCCTGGCGCTTCTGGCTCTTGGGTTTACGCTCTCGTTTACCTTGTTTCTATCGTGTTCTTTAGCTATTTCTATTCTTCGTTGATTCTTAATCCGGTAGATGTAGCTCAAAACTTGAAGAAAATGGGTTCTAGCGTCCCCGGTATTCGTCCAGGTAAGGCAACGAGTGAGTACATCGAACGTGTGGTCAATCGATTAACTTTTTTGGGTGCTATCTTTTTGGGCTTGGTTGCAATTATCCCTACTGCCGTTGAAAGTGCTTTGGGTGTCCCGACTTTCAGAGGCTTAGGTGCTACCTCTTTACTGATTTTAGTAGGTGTAGCGATTGATACATCTAAGCAAATCCAAACCTACGTTATTTCTCAGCGCTATGAAGGAATGGTGAAACAATAGTGACGCGACTAATCTTCTTGGGACCGCCAGGAGCTGGAAAAGGAACTCAAGCGAAAACTTTAGCTCAGGATTGCGATCTTCCCCATATTTCTACGGGTGACATATTACGTCAAGCAGTCAAAGACCAAACTCCTTTGGGTGTAAAAGCTCAAAGTTATCTCGATAAGGGGGACTTGGTTCCCGATCAACTTATTGAGGATCTGATTGAGGAACGTCTGGGTAAACCCGATGCTCATTCAGGTTGGATTCTTGATGGCTTTCCCCGTACTGTCAATCAAGCTGTTTTCTTAGAGCAATTGCTGCAAAAACTCCATCAGCAAGGAGGAGAAAAAGTCATCAATCTTGATGTTCCAGATGACATCGTGATTTCCCGATTGCTCGAACGGGGTAGAAGAGATGACACGGAAGAAGTGATACGTCATCGTTTGGATATCTACCGTTCTGAAACTGCTCCTCTCATTCATTTTTACAGCGATCGCAATCTCCTGCTTTCAGTCAATGGCAATCAGTCACCAGAAGAAGTCACTGCTGATTTAAAAAAAATCGTTGTTTCTTAAGTGGGGACTGGGGACTGGGAACTGGTGATTGGGAAAAAATTCAATACCCAATCGCTAATCGCCAATCCCCAACCCTGAATGTGTAAATCTTGGATAAAATATATTAAGAAACTGTTGATATATTCTCCAAAATATGTTCTTCTGCACACTAGAGACACCCTAGCTGTGGCTGTGAGACTGAAGCGGAGATTGTTGAGTTGAGGAAAAAACTTGTCTAAACAAGATCTAATTGAGATGGAAGGAACAGTTACCGAATCCCTTCCCAACGCTATGTTCCGTGTAGACCTTGATAATGGATTTAATGTCCTTGCCCACATTTCTGGCAAGATCCGCCGTAACTACATCAAAATTTTACCGGGCGATCGCGTCAAGGTGGAGTTGACCCCCTATGACCTGACAAAAGGTAGAATCACTTATCGACTGCGGAAGAAGTAGACCGAACAAACAATTTTTGCGCTTGGGTGATTTCAGTTCATTGATTAACCGAGATGCAATTTTTGTTGGAAATACTTTGACTGTCGTTCAACCGAAGTGACAGTTTTCGGGATAAATCTAAAAATGCTTCCCATATTTTAGGCTATATCCCAAGTAGAGGCTACCTTAGTTTTCTGAAAATTTTAACAAGCGATCGCTTTAGCGTGGAGTGCCAACACGGGTTCACCAAAGGTTAACACTTGAGTGAAAACTTAACACTTGGAGAAAATATTACCACAAACAGAAAAATTGGATTTCAAATGTCGATCGCTGCATAAATTTCCATTATATGTTATAATTCTCTATTTGGAGTCAAAAATAGTGTCATGAAAGTAAGAGCATCTGTTAAGAAGATTTGTGAAAAATGTACCACGATCAGACGTCGTGGTCGCGTCATGGTGATTTGTTCTAACCCCAAGCACAAGCAACGCCAAGGATAACACCTGACCAGTAACCAGTAACCAGTAACCAGTGACCAGTGACCAGTGACCAGTGACCAGTGACCAGTGACCAGTGACCAGTAAATAATTTGCTTGTATTGGGTAACGGTGAACTAGTAGCTAGGTAGCGCTCGCTGATGAGTCAATAATATACTGGTACTGGAAGCTGTTAAGTAAATGACTAAGTAATTAATAACTGACAAAAAGGGAGACAATTGTGGCACGTATTGCCGGAGTAGACCTTCCACGAGATAAGCGTGTTGAAATAGGTCTAACCTATATCTACGGAATTGGATTATCTCGTTCTAAAGAGATTTTAGCAACAACAGGTGTTAACCCCGACACCCGCGTTAAAGAGCTAAGCGATGCTGATATAGCAGCCTTAAGAGGCGAGATAGAAAGTAACTATCAAGTAGAGGGAGATTTAAGGCGCTGGGAAGCGATGAATATCAAGCGCCTAGTTGATATCGGTACCTACAGGGGGCGTCGCCACCGAATGGGCTTACCAGTGAGAGGACAAAGAACCCGTACAAATGCCAGAACTCGTCGTGGGAGAAGGCAGACAGTTGCGGGTAAGAAAAAAGCACCAGCTAAGTAATTCTTTACTGACGCTTATTTACAGCAATTTACAAAAAACCACAGCTATATGGCGCGACAACAAAGTAACAAAAAATCAGGTAGCAAGAAGCAAAAGCGTAATGTCCCAAATGGGGTGGCTTACATCCAGTCTACCTTTAACAATAGCATTGTCACCATTACCGATTCAAACGGAGATGTTGTGTCATGGGCAAGTGCTGGTTCTAGTGGCTTTAAAGGAGCCAAAAAGGGAACTCCCTTTGCCGCACAAACAGCAGCAGAAAGTGCAGCACGGCGAGCCATCGATCAGGGAATGCGCCAGATAGAGGTAATGGTCAGCGGTCCGGGAGCAGGTAGAGAAACAGCTATCCGAGCACTTCAAGGAGCAGGGCTAGAAATTACTCTCATTCGAGATATTACGCCAATTCCTCACAATGGTTGCCGTCCACCCAAGCGTCGCCGCGTGTAAGACGCTCTTTTAAGGCGAAAAATAAATTTGGGAAGGCAGACGTTGAAAACGCACTGCCCGCCCTGAAACACTGGTGAAGAAAATTTCCGCTACAACCAAGTGTTTGTAAAGGCAATTTGATTGCCCCTCTTACAGGACTCGACAATAAGGGAGGCTACTCCGTGGCACAATTTCAGATTGAATGTGTAGAATCTAACACTGAAGAAAATAGAGGTCAAGCCAGTAGATTTGTCTTGGAACCACTAGAACGGGGACAAGGAACTACTGTTGGTAATGCCTTGAGAAGGGTTTTACTTTCTAATTTAGAAGGTACAGCAGTAACAGCAGTAAGAATCGCAGGCGTTTCACACGAGTTTGCTACCGTTCCTGGCGTGCGGGAAGATGTTTTGGAAATCCTCATGAAAATGAAGGAAGTTGTCCTGAAAAGCTATTCCTCTCAGCCCCAAATTGGTAGGCTACTAGTTACAGGTCCCGCAACAGTTACAGCATCACACTTCGACTTACCTAGCGAAGTAGAAGCGATCGATCCCACCCAGTACGTGGCTACTGTTGCTGAAGGTGGAAAGTTGGAAATGGAATTTCGGATTGAAAGAGGTAAGGGATATCGCACTGTTGAGAGGAGTCGTGAAGAAGCCACATCTTTGGATTTTCTTCAAATCGATTCAATATTTATGCCAGTGCGAAAAGTTAATTACAGCGTAGAAGAAACCCGTGGAGATAATGGCATACCAAAAGACCGTTTGTTGATAGAAGTCAGTACAAACGGCAGTTTGACTCCACAAGAGGCACTTTCAGGCGCTGCTGGTATTTTGGTAGACTTATTCAATCCATTAAAAGATATTTCGCTGGAACCTACAGACACAGCTACTGATATTCCGGACGATCCCACCGCTCAAATTCCTATTGAAGAGTTACAACTTTCAGTCAGAGCTTATAACTGTCTCAAGCGAGCACAGGTTAATTCTGTTGCTGATTTACTAGATTACACTCAAGAAGACCTATTAGAAATCAAAAACTTTGGTCAAAAGTCTGCTGAAGAGGTGGTTGAAGCCCTACAGCGACGCTTGGGTATTACCTTACCAACTGAAAGAGCTTCTAAACATCCTTAACTAGCAAAAATTATGCGCCACCGTTGTAAAGTTAAACAACTCGGTAAACCAGCCGATCAGCGTCGTGCTTTGTTACGAGCGCTGACTACTGAAATAATCCGTCACGGAAAAATCACAACTACCTTAATCAGAGCTAAGGTAGTCCGTGCTGAAGTTGACAAAATGATTACCCTCGCTAAAGATGGTTCCCTATCAGCACGCCGCCAAGCCCTCGCTTATGTATATGACAAGGAATTGGTTAAGGCTTTGTTTGAACAAGCCCCTACTCGGTATGCCAATCGTCAAGGTGGTTACACCCGAATTCTACATACCGTTCCCCGTCGCGGTGATAATGCTCAAATGGCAATCATTGAATTGGTTTAATTAGTCATTGGTCATTGGTCATTGGTGAGTCCAGCCCTGTAGGCGGTGAGACCAGTCCTGCAGGCGGGTTTCCCGCCGTAAGGAACTTGCGAACCCGGAGGGGTTTCCCGCCGTAGGGGACTGGCGAACCCGGAGGGCGAACCCGGAGGGCGAACCCGAAGGGTCACTGGTCATTGGTCATTTGACAAAGGACAAAGAACAAAATCCTATGGTAGATAGCCACCAGCCTAAAACAAGAACTTATAGAGTTGCCTTGGTCATTCAATACCTAGGCACTCATTTTCATGGCTGGCAACGGCAACCACAACACAGAACCGTTCAAGAAGAGATTGAAAAAGCGATCGCCACCGTACTGGGTTATCCAGTCACACTTCATGGCGCTGGGCGAACTGATGCTGGAGTTCATGCTGCTGCACAAGTCGCCCACTTTAACGTTACCAGTCCAATTCCAGCTTGTAAGTGGGCAGTTATCCTAAACAGTTATTTGCCCAAAGATATATTGATTCGGGCTTCAGCAGAGGTCAATGACAGTTGGCATGCCCGATTTAGTGCCATCTACCGACGGTATCGTTATACGTTATATACTGAAGGATTACCGAACTTATTTGCCAGCGCCTTGAGTTGGCATTATTATCTTGAACCCTTGGACGAATCGTTGATGCAAGCGGCATTAAAACCGTTAATTGGGCATCATCACCTAGCGGCTTTTCACCGAGCGAATTCAGCACGAAAGCATTCCTGGGTAGACATACAAGCTACAGAGTGCTATCGCAATGGACCGTTTCTGCACATAGAAATTCAAGCAAATGGATTTTTATATGGCATGGTGCGGCTATTAGTAGGAATGCTAGTACAAGTAGGTTCAAGACAGCGGACACTAGAAAACTTTACTGACCTATGGAAACAAGAACGGCGTGAAGAAGTAAAACATGCCGCACCTTCCCAAGGTTTATGTTTGTTGCGAGTGGGCTATCCAGATTTTCCCTTTCCTCCAGAAATTTGGTTTGATACACAACCAAAATTAGTCATTAGTCATTAGTCATTGGTCATTAGTCATTAGTTATTAGACCAATGACAAAGGACAAATAACAAATGACAAGGGACAAAGGACAAATAACAAATGACAAAGGACAAATAACAAATGACTAACAAAACGTTCCTTCCTCCCCAAGCAACACTTCAGCGAAACTGGTATGTAGTCGATGCGGCTGACCAACGCCTTGGTCGCTTAGCAACCGAAATTGCCATGATTCTTCGAGGAAAAAATAAACCCGAATACACTCCTCACATGGATACAGGTGACTTTGTAATCGTTATCAATGCTGAGAAAGTAACCGTCACGGGTAAAAAGCGTACACAAAAAGTTTACCGCCGTCACTCTGGACGTCCGGGTGGTATGAAAATAGAAAGCTTTGATAAGCTGCAACAACGTATACCAGAACGGATTGTAGAGCATGCCGTTAAAGGTATGTTACCTAAGAATAGTTTGGGTCGTCAGCTGTTTACCAAGCTGAAAGTCTATGCTGGACCCACTCATCCCCATGCAGCACAACAACCTAAAGAGTTAAAGATTCAAACAATTCCAGGAGCATAAGATTCATGCAAGCAACAGATACCAATAGCGGTCGTGCCATGTACTGGGGTACGGGTCGTCGTAAATCCGCGATCGCACGAGTTCGTCTAGTTCCCGGTACTGGACAATTGATTGTTAATGGCAAACCCGGAGACCTTTACTTCCAGTTCAACGCCAATTACCTTGCCGTTGCCAAAGCACCCCTAGAAACTCTAGGTTTGGAAAACGAATATGACATCTTAGTGAAAGCTGAAGGCGGTGGCTTAACCGGACAGTCCGATGCTGTTCGCTTGGGAGTAGCTAGGGCTTTATGCCAACTCGATCCCGATAACCGTTCGCCCTTGAAAAGTGAAGGATATTTGACTCGTGACCCACGAGCTAAAGAACGCAAAAAGTACGGTTTACACAAAGCTCGCAAAGCACCTCAGTACTCGAAGCGATAGGTTGGAGACTGGGGACTGGCGATTGGGGACTGGGGACTGGGAAACGAGTACAGTTCAAGTCTTTTCCTAATCCCTAATCGCCAAGCCCCAATCGCTTTTTCCTAATCCCCAGCCCCCAGTCCCCAGCCCCCAGTCCCTAGCAAAAAGTTATAATATTATTAACATCAACCACGGAAGAGAAAATGGCTAAACAAGGTATTCATCCTGAGTGGTATCCTGAAGCCAAAGTTTACTGCAACGGTCAACTGGTGATGACTGTAGGCGCTACAAAGCCAGAATTGCACGTAGACGTTTGGTCTGGAAACCACCCTTTCTACACAGGAACTCAGAAGATTATTGACACTGAAGGTCGCGTAGAGCGCTTCATGAGAAAGTACGGCATGATGGAAGGTCAAACTACAGGCACCAAACGCAAAAACAAAAAGTAGCGGGCTGGCTTTAGCTTTTAACGACGACCCTGCATCGGCTGGGTCGATTTGTCGTATTTAATGCTCGAGCCAATTTGCTATTTTTTAAGGAGTGACTAAACCCGTCATGGCTGAAATATATCTTCTAGAAAAACTTAAGTCAGTTGAACAAACTTTTAATGAATTGACTCGTCGTCTTGCCGATCCCGATACTGCTAAAAACCCTGATGAGTATCAAAAGATCGCCAAGTCACGTTCATCGTTAGAAGAAGTTGTAGAAACTTATGATACCTGGAAAAAAGCGCAGGAAGACTTAATAGGGGCGCGTCAGGTGTTAAAAGAAGCTCAAGGCGATCTAGAGTTGCAGCAAATGGCAGCTTTGGAAGTCGATGAGCTGGAGCAGAAAATAGAAGAACTAGAAAATCGTCTAAAAATATTGCTACTGCCCCGCGATCCAAATGATGACAAAAACATTATGTTGGAAATTCGTGCGGGTACTGGTGGTGATGAAGCCAGTATCTGGGCTGGAGACTTAGTACGCCTATACTCGCGCTATGCTGATAGTCAAGGTTGGCGCGTAAAAATGGTCAGTGAGTCCTTGGCAGAAATGGGCGGTTTCAAAGAAGCTATTTTAGAAATTCAAGGCGATAACGTTTACAGCAAACTAAAATTTGAAGCTGGCGTACATCGCGTACAGCGCGTACCAGTGACGGAAGCTGGAGGACGAGTTCATACCTCCACTGCTACAGTGGCAATCATGCCAGAGGTGGATGATGTAGAAATCCACATAGATCCTAAGGAAATTGAACTAACGACGGCTCGATCTGGCGGTGCGGGCGGACAAAACGTCAACAAGGTGGAAACAGCTGTTGACTTGTTCCACAAACCTACTGGCATTCGTATTTTCTGTACGGAAGAACGCAGCCAGTTACAAAATAAAGAACGGGCAATGCAAATCCTTAGAGCCAAGCTGTATGAAATGAAGTTACGAGAACAGCAAGAAGCTGTCACTTCTATGCGGCGAAGCCAAGTAGGAACTGGTTCTCGTTCTGAAAAAATCCGCACGTACAACTATAAAGATAATCGTGTCACCGACCATCGATTGGGTGAGAACTACTCACTCAATTCCTTCTTAGAAGGGGAAATTGAACACGTTATTCAAGCTTGTATCTCTCAAGATCAGCAAGAACGTTTGGCGGAACTTGCTACTTCTACTAGTAACTAGGGCAAACTTAGGGACTTCCAAATAAAAAAATCTCCCAAAATTACTTGTGGTGCAAATTGCTTGTGGTGCGGGCGTCCCGCCCGCCATTTATACAGGACACCCGTCCCACAAGATGGAAATTCATTTCTTGGAAGTCCTTTCCAACATTACAAATCAAGCATACTGAAACTCTCTATTTTCGTCTTGTCTAAAATTGACATTCGCTTTATCTATTTTTGACTATTTGATTTTCTTCCAATCAAACCACGTGTGGCAGTACCAATGCTTCCAAAGCCTCTAAGCGGTTATTCAATACCTTCTCAAGTCTATCTTTTATATCCTTGAGATATGGGTAGTAGGCAAATTCGTACTTCATGATGTGAGCAAGCATTAACCATTCTCTCAAGGTTGGGCAAGCATTAACTACTTCTTCGACTTCTACTTGCCATCGCCTAAAAATCCGATAGCTGAAAAATCCACTGCAAACACCACCTTTCTCATCCCAGTAAGAAATACATACCTGGTGCTTCAGACAGCGAATTTTTTTAATTTCTTTAATATTGTAGCCTTGTGCCTTTAAAGCATCTTTAGCTTCAGCATTGGAAATTTCCCATTCTTCTGCTTTAATTCTATTAGAGCTTATCAAGCCTTGACCTTTACGGCTACGTTTATTTTGAATTTTACTCGATCGCTTAAGCATGATGTATTTCTTCTGACAGACAAGCAAACCCGTAAACTAAGCCGTTCTACCGCACCAGTCTTTTTTTGACAACTAAAGTTGTATATTTAAAACTCTGGTTACAGTTTACAGGTAAATTGCGAGGATGTCAACAGACAAACAAACTGGTTATCATGCAAGTAGACTTAATCATTTCAGTTGGTTAGCCAAGTAGCAGTGAAAACAGAAAGTAGACAAAAATTGGTAGAAATTATCAAGCTAGCTCGTGGTTCGATGAGTCAACGGGCATTTGGTAAGCTTTTAGGTGTTTCTGCTACTGCTGTTCAAATGTGGGAAAAAGGCGTTAAAACACCAGACACAGAAAATCTGGCTCAAATTGCAGCGAGAGCAGGATATACGCTAGAAGAACTTCTTTGCTGTTTGGAAGGTAAGTCAGTAACAGAAACTTCTGATGTGAACTTAATCCTCAGACAAATCAATCATATGCCTCTCACTCAAGTTGCCCAAATCGTTCAAGCTGGAGCAGCAAGATTAGCGGCGGCGGCTGAGGCTTTAAGCGATTGATCGGAAGCTCCATAACTTAGTGCTGTCACTTCTGATGACACCAGAGCAAAACTTAGGTTAAAACAGAATGAAATTATTTTTCTGTCATTAAAGAATGACTGTAGCTATTCGCTTGCCTATCATTTTTGAATGTTGGGGTTGAATAGCATATATTTCTCATCATCTTGGTGGTTTCAAGATGAAACAAATCTGTGTATGAGGTGCATTTATGTCATTACGGAAAGAACCATCAGATTGGCAATTAGATACGAGCGAAACTTATCTACCGTTTCACTATAAAGGCTCGCTAGCAGGATTCTTGAAACAAGAATTTGCTAATGATGTTTTAAAAGTTTTAAATGAAGATGAAGTTTTAAAAAAAGCTCTTAGAATAGCTTGTACTGAATTAATGAAACACTCAGGTGGTGAGATTGCTCAAGTAAAAGATTTAATGAAAAAATACATTAAAATGTCAGAACGTCCCAAACATGGAACGAGAGCGATCGCAATCTTACTTGGCGAGAGACAACTAGAACTAGACTTGAACAATCAAGAGTTTGCCAAATTTTGCGATACTTTTAAGTTATCGCCTGTAGAACTGAACAATATTTATGCTGGAGAACCAGTGGATAATAATATGTTGGCACCAATCTCTAGAATTTTAGGCATATCAAAAACTGAGTTGTGTGAAATTCGAGATGGTTGTGAATGGGAAGTAGGGGCGCAAGGCATTGCGCCCGTACATGGTTAGTGGATGGTAGGGGCGCAAGGCATTGCGCCCGTACATGGTTAGTGGTAGAACAACTAACAACCAACGCTTACTTTCTTGGCGTAGCATCACCAAATTTAATCAAAAGAGCGATCGCAATACTCACGACCAAAATAATTGTCATACTTAAAGCAGAACCAAATCCCCAATTTTGAGTAGGACCAAGGAACTGATTATAGACTAATCGTGCTGCTGTCATGCTAGAAGCTCCACCTAATAATTCTGGATTGATGAAATCACCAAATGCCGTGATAAATACAAGAAAAGAACTTGCAGCAATTCCAGTTAAGGTTTGAGGTACTGTGACTTTCCAAAAAGTTTGTACGGGATTTGCGCCTAAATCGGCAGCAGCTTCTAATAAACGCTTGTCTAGTTTTTCTAAGGCTGCATATAAAATTAAAACCATGTAGGGCAATAAGCTGTAGCTCATGCCAATTAATACGGCAGGGCTACGGTTAAGTATATCTATAGTAGGTAAACCTATAGTACTCAGTATGCTATTCAATAATCCAGTGGGACGGAGAATTGTAATCCAAGCATAAGAGCGAAGTAGAGAAGAAGTCCACAAAGGTAAAACGAAACCAATAAGTAGCAAGTTGCGCCAACGTGATGGTGCTATCTGAGCTATCCAATAGGCTACAGGGAAACCAAAGACCAAACAAATTATTGTGGATTTTACAGCAAAATCTAGCGATCGCACCAAAACTTGCAGGTACAGGGGATCGAGTATCCGGATGTAGTTGTAGAAACTGCGAGGGTTGACTATTTCCCCAGGTCGAATATTTGGTACTAGACTTAACTCAAAAATAATAAGTGTTGGCAGTACTAACAAAAGCAATAACCAAATTCCAGATGGTGCTAGCAATATCAATGGTTGCAGCCCGTCCAACCAAGGACGTCGAAATTTTGGTGCTTTGGCAATTTGATTTGAAGTTTGAGTAGACACAAGCGGATCGGCTATCTCACGAAGGCAAATTTGGCAAATTTGTAGGTTGGGTTGAGCGCTACGCGAAACCCAACATCTACAGGTATTTGTTGTGTTTTACGGGCATTTGTTGTGTTTTACGGTCATTTGTTGGGTCTTACGGTCATTCGTCGTGTTTTACGGGCATTTGTATTTTACGGGCATTTGTATTTTACGGGCATTTGTATTTTACGGGCATTTGTATTTTACGGGCATTTGTTGGATTTTACGGGTATTTGTATTTTACGGGTATTTGTTGGATTTTACGGGCATTTGTTGGATTTTACGGGTATTTGTATTTTACGGGTATTTGTTGGATTTTACGGGCATTTGTATTTTACGGGTATTTGTTGGATTTTACGGGCATTTGTTGGGTTTTACGGGCATTTGTTGGGTTTCGTTCCTCAACCCAACCTACCATTATGTAAATTAATCCAACTCTCATTAAAAATCAACTCATATATACGATTGTGAACTTTTAAATAACCTTGTTGCTTAATCACTATCCCTGATAAGAGCAATTCCTTTTCCTCCAGGCTATCTACTGAGGCAACGGTTCCAGAATGTAGAATTTGTCGATAGAGTGTCAGAAGACGCAAAGTGTCTAGCTTGCTGTTGAGAATGCGATCGCGAATTGTTCTTAAATGTTCTGGTTCATCCTGAGATTCCCAATTATCTATCACCTGGGTTCGCACCAAATTTTCTATCCATTCAGCTTCTTGATTGGTAGGAACGGAAGAAGAAGAATAACGGATAAGTTGACAAATCTTTTGCGTGAGAAAAGGTTGACCATTTGTCCATGCTAGCAATTCTTTCAAAAGAACTTGCGGATTGCTGACTTTCTCCGTAAGCCCTTGTAACAAAGGTTGGGCTTCATGCTCCTGAAAGCCATTGAGTTGAATTGCTTGACCAATATTAAAGGGGGTTCGTTGGGGATCGGTCAGCAAATCAGAGGGAGTTGCAACTCCAAACAAAGCAAATGTTAACCTCTGATACTTTGGATTAATACTGCGTTGGTTGTAGCAAAAGCGAATCAGAGCAAAAAAGTCATTAACTGGAAAATTTAAGCCCAAAACAGTATCAATTTCATCTACAAAAATAAAAATATGCTCGCTTTGAACATGAGACAATACGATTTCCTCTATAAATCGGCTCAAGCACTGAACGGGTGATAAATCCTGTTGCTCGTTCCACCAAGCTTTTAAATTGACCTTTCCCAACAAATCAAAATTTTGCCACAACTCCACCGCTAATCCCTTGTACCATTGAACTGGAGTGACATCTTCTACGCCAAGTCGGGTAATGTCAATTGCCGCACAAGCAAAACCTTCTGTTTGCAAACGATCCATCATGCGTACCATAAGGCTTGACTTACCCATCTGCCGCGTGTTCAGAATGTAACAAAACTCTCCACGTTTTAACGCTTTGTAAAGATAGCGGTCTGCAGAACGCACGACATAAGTGGGAGCATCCATCGGCAAACTCCCGCCAACTTGATAATCAAAACTTGAGGTGTCCTCAGCACTTCTTAATAAAGCGTTTTCAAATTCGAGTTCAGCTTGAGTAGCTTTGAGAATTTCCAGTGTTTGAGAAAGTTCTCTTGTCCGCTCTTCAACTTTTTGTTCTAAGGTCCGATTGGATTCTGCTAAAGCATCTTTAGCCTTCTGCAAAGCTATATTATTCAAAGCAAGTTCTTGAGTAAATCGAGCTCGTTCTGCTTCTGCTTGTTGGCGTTGGGTAATGTCAGCAAAGGCAGCAATGGCATAAACAATTTCACCTTTTTCGTTATAAATTGGAGTTGCTACTACCTCTAGAGGGATAATTTTATCTGATTGACGAATTTCAAGATCGTCAACGGTTATAGTTTCACCGTTGAGCGCTCGAATAATGGGCTGTTGTTCTTTAGGGTATAGTTGTTCTGTTCCTACAAGGTAAGCGTTGTATATTTGAGCTAATTGAGCATGAGAGATTTTGGTTGTCGTCTCAATTCCTTTGCCCAGAATTCGTTGGGCGGTTTGATTGGCGTAGTAGGGCTGTCCATTGACATCGATCACAAATATACCTACCGCTACAGCTTCTAAAAATTGAGCTAGCCTTCCCTCACTTTCACGCAAAGCAACTTCTGCTCTCTGACGTTCTACAACTTCGGCTTGCAGGCGAGTCAAGAGTTCTGCTTGAGCTTTTTGTGCGAGAATTTCTTGTTCTCGCGCTGCTTTCATCCTCTGTACGTGTTGCAGAGTTTTATTGGTCGTGATTTCTAAATCTTGAAAATTAATTGGCTTTGTCAGAAAGTCAAAAGCCCCTCGGTTCATTGCTGTTCTGATTTTTTCAAGGTCTCCATAGGCGGAAATAATAACTGCTTTGACGATTGGGTACAACTCACTGAGTTTAGTCAGTAAAGCAAGACCATCCATCTCTGGCATATAGATATCAGTTAAGACAATATCTATATCCGGTTCGGCTTGTAGTTTGTCTAGCGCTTGCAAACCATTTTGGGCAAAAATTAATTGAAATTGTTTTTCTCGAATTTTTTTTCTAAACACCTGACGAAGCAGGGGTTCTAAGTCAGGCTCATCATCCACAACCAGTATTTTCGCTGTCATAATTTTTCCTGATTGGGATTATTCACAAACTGAGGATTTTTTCCTTCAGTTTATTAAATTCAATTGGTTTTGTAATATAGTCATCTGCTCCCAAGTTTTTGGCAGTTTGATAGTTATTTTCATCATCGTAAGCAGTAATTATAAATACTTTTAAATTGGGAAATCTTTCTTTGATAATTTTCAAGAGTTCTAACCCATTCATTCCAGGCATATTAATATCTGCTAGAATCAAAGAAAGACATTTAGTAAGATTATTTTGTAAGCGTTCTAGTGCTTCTTCTCCTGAAAAAGCAAAATATAGTGTAACTTGGTTTTGTCTGCTTTCCCTCCTAAATTTTTGCTGAAACAGCAGTTGTACATCTTGTTCGTCGTCTACAATCATGATTTTCATTTATGACTTATATCATTGACTAAATAAGCAAAATATGTAGAGATGAAACACTAAGTTTACTCAACTCTCCTACATTATTTTATGGGTAAACAAGATTCTTGTATGCAAAAATCAGGTTAGTGCCGATCTCTTCATACAACGTGTATAAAAATATTAAATTATTTATGAACAAGACCTCACCCCAAACCCCTCTCCTACGAGGAGAGGGGCTTCTATGTACGGATTGTTACAACGTTACACCAATTCTCTAATCTAACTTACGTTACTTTACTAACCTATTATGAGAGAGGCTTTTAGGTAATGTAATGATAAGATTAGTAAATTTCTTTACTTTAGACTCTACTTTAATGTCCCCTTGGTGCTGTTGAACGATGATATCATGAACGATAGATAAACCGAGTCCGGTTCCTTCTCCAGGCGGTTTGGTGGTAAAAAAAGGATTAAAGATTTGGTTTTGTATTTCTGGGGAAATCCCGTCTCCGTTATCCCTAATACTAATTTCAATTGAGTCGCCTAAATCTTGGGTTTTAACGGTAAGAGTGGGTGAAAATGTTTCTTGTTCTCTTTCTGTTTGTGCTTGAGAGCGTTTTGCTTTTTTATGGGCTGCGTAACCAGCGTTATTAATAATATTTATAAAAGCGCGGCTGATATTCTGAGGAACTATGTTTAACTGACCGATGCTACTATCATAATCAGTCTCAATATCCAGATGAAAAGAAGAATCTTTGGCACGCATTCCATGATAAGCTAAGCTAACTGCTTCTGCTAGCAAAGTATTCACATGAGTCATCTGTCGTTGGTCGCTAGTTTGACCGCGAGAGTGCATTAACATCCCTCGCACAATATTATCGGCTCTTTTGCCATGCTCGTTAATTTTTTGAGCGTTCTGGCTGAGGTCACTTAAAATCTCTTCAATATATTCCTTGCTATCTGATTCTAATTGGTCTTTTTGCTTTTCAATTTCTTCTAGCAATTCTTGTGTTAACTCTATAGAAAGTTCGGCAAAATTGTTAACAAAGTTTAAAGGATTTTTGATTTCATGGGCAATTCCGGCTGTTAAAGCTCCCAGAGAAGCTAATTTTTCTTGGGCAATAATTTGTGCTTGTGTAGCTTTTAATTTTTCCAGTAGGCTTGCCAATTCCTGATTTTTTTCTTGTAATTCTTGAGTTCTGACTTCTACTTTTTGTTCCAAAGTTCGGCTGTAATCTTCTAACTGTTCGTACAGACGCGAATTTTCAATAGAGATGGCGGCTTGGGCGGAAAGAATTTTGAGGACTTCGACGCGATCGCTTGTAAAAGCTCCTGTTGTAAGATTATTTTCCAGATATAAAATGCCGCTCAGTTTGCCTTGATAAAGCAGGGGAGTGCAAAGAATGGATTTGGGTTGAGTGGCAATAATGTAGCGATCGCGTGTAAACGAGCCTTCATTGGCAGCATCATTTAAAACAACATTTTCCTGTGTGCGAGCAACATAGTTAATAATGGCAGCAGATAAAAGAGGAATTTGGGTTTTAGAGTCTACTGATTCTACTGGCATGGATTGCAGTATAGTTACGTCCTCAAAATCTACAGTTCCTAACGCTTCAATAAACCATTTGCTTTCTTGACTATCTTCCGGCTCTATAACATTCGTTTGGGAGTGCAAAATCAGAAAACCCTTTTGAGCACCTGCATTTTCAATCAAAATTTTCATCAGTTTTTGCAGTAGTTTTTCCAGCACAATTTCGCTAGTAAGGGCTTGCGAAGCCTGCATAACACTGAAAAAATCTAAAACATCGGATGTCGTTTTACCCGATTCGGTACTTGAGAGAGTTATGCGGGTCGGAAGGTTATCTGTCGAGGCATTAGCTAAAAACTGCGGGTATCGTGCCTCTAAATCTTTTACCTTAGCTGTAGCTCCCCATCGCTGATAAGCATAGTGGGCGTCTTGTAGATAGTGTCGAGCAACGTGTTTTTGACTTTTGGTTAGGTAAAATCTACCTGCTAATTCATAGGCTAGGGCTTCCTCGTTGAGATATTCGTTTTCCTGGGCGAGAGTAATGGCGCGATCGTAATAATCTCTAGCATCCATATCTTTGCCTAACACACGGGCATATTCAGCTTCAACTAGATAAAATTTATGTAGAAAATTCATTGGGGCATATTGAGACCAAAAATTCATTCTTTCTTGGTTAGTGACAACCCTTTCCAAAATACCTTGTTGTTCGAGCTTGTTGGCTTCAGGAAATATAGCTATCTGAGCAAGAGATTCATAAAAATTAATGATAACAGCAGAATAAAATCCCAATGCTACACCCGAATATTCTTTGACTTTATTAGCAATTTCAATAGCTTCTTGATAATTTTGAAATAAATAACATAGAGATAGTTTATGTAAAAAAAAGAAATAAACAGAACTTAGATCATTGACTTGATAATAAAGAGGCAATACTATTTCTTCATCGTAAGTCTCGCTGGCAAAACGACAGGGGTTTTGTGTTTTGCCAAGTAAATTGAAAACTGATTGTTGAACTACGTCAAGCCAACGTAGAGGGACTGCTTGATTGTATTGACTAATAGCCACTCTGGATTTAACAATCTCTTGTTCCAACTCTATCAATTCTTGACCAATCCAGTAGACGTTCATAATAGATACAGACATAGCATTGCACCCCCAAGTCAGATCTCCTGTTTCTATTCCAATCAGGTAAGTTTCTTTAAGAGGCTTTAATGTCGTTCTGATGTGCTCTTTCCAGGGTCTAATATACGTATTAAATATAAGAAATGTCTTTGCCTGAAATTGTTTAGTTTTAAACTGCTGCAAAAGCCTTAATCCAAGTTGTCCAAATTGATAACCAGCCTCTAAATCTCCTACTGGCTCGCACAATATTAACCCATAGGAAATATATGCAACAGTAGATAAGGGTGTATTTCCAAACTTAAGCGATAAATTGACTAATTCTAGTATCAGGAAAGGATACAGATCGGGTAATCCTATAGAGCCAAGACTAAGTATGAGAAATAACAGAGGCATACTTGCTTTCTTCGTGGCATCGGTCATTTCTGGCAGATTAATTAAATTCTTAATTTTCTGCTTTGTCCAAAGAGCTTTCGTTTCCTCTAGACGACGCATAAACTCTACTTGGCTTGGTTTTTGTGGAAGCTCGACTCCCAAAAATTGCAGGGCTTGCAATCCAATCTTGATAGCTTCAGATGAGTTCTGCTGCCCTAAATAAGCATGAAGCTTAATTTCATAAGCTTTTACTTTGCTTGGCATGGTTTTAGCTTGTTGCAGTATCACCTCAGTCCATTGCTCAACTTCTTCAATATGACCGCTGAGGTAAGCTGCTTCTGCTGCTTCCAGATACAGTGTCAGTGTTAGATCGTACTGGCGTTGCCAGCTATGCTCTGCATCTATTAAAAAGGACTCAGAGAAGTTAAGCAGTTCGATACCAATTCGCAAGTAATTGAACGCTGGTGAATAAGCTGCTGATGCCTTTGCTTTACGACCCGCTATTAGATTTAATTGAACTAGTTCATCCCGTTTTACCTGACTTTTAAGGGAACGACAACCTTGATTAAGTTGATTGACAATATCAAAGATTTTTTGTTCTCGCTTGTTTGACGGTATGTTCCGCAGTAGCAGTTGTCCTACTTGCCAGTGCAAGACTTCCTTTTCTTCAGGATTAATGAGCGAATAGGCCGCTTGCTGGATGCGGTCATGAGCAAACTTATATTCGACTGTGACTTCGTCTGTCAAACCCTCAATATTGAAATCGATCAACTTATAAGCATCACCCAAAGGTAAGACTAAACCCTCTGCGAGCGCTGCCCATAAGTCAGCAGCCGTTGTCTGAGGTGATTTTTCATAGATAATTGTCACGGTACGGAGTTCAAACTGATTCCCTACACAAGCAGCGAGCTTCAAAACTTGCTGTGTATCAGATCTTAACTTTCGCAGCTTGTCGGTCATGAGTTCGACTACATTATCAGTAATATCCCGTACTTGAATCTGTGCTAGATCCCATTGCCAATTCTTTCTTTCAAAGTCAAATTTCAAGAGTTTTTCAGTATAGAGCGACTTGAGAAATTCATTTATAAAAAAGGGATTACCATTAGTTTTATTCAAGATCAACTCTGATAGTGGATTAGCATTTTCTGGCGAACAGTTAAGAGTATCAGCAGTAAACTGCGTAATAGAAGACAGAGTCAAAGGAGCAAGCAGGATTTGATGCACTACAGAGATCTTCTCTCTTATTTCATTCAGCATTAAGAGCAAGGGATGGGCTGCATTCACTTCGTTATCTCGATATGCACCAATAACTAATAGATAATGACTATTGACTGCAGTCATTAACAGTTCAATTAATTTCAATGAAGCTGTATCAGCCCACTGTAAATCGTCAAAGAATAAAACTAGCGGATGTTCTAATTGAGTAAACACTTTAATAAAGTTTTGAAACGCTATATGAAAGCGATTTTGAGCTTCTGTTGCACCTAGTTCAGGTAATGTTGGTTGGAGACCAATAATCAGTTCTACCTCAGGAATAACATCCACAATTGCCCGAGCATTAGAACCTAAAGCAGACAATATTCTTTCACCCCAAAACTCTATTTTTGCTTGGTTTTCTGTTAGAAGTTGTCGAATTAGAGAGCGAAAGGCTTGAACTACTGAAACATAAGGAATATCTCTTTGTAATTGCTCAAATTTTCCAGAAATAAAGTATCCTCGCTTCTCTGTAATTGGCTTATAAACTTCCTGTACTAAAGACGATTTACCAATGCCAGAGTAACCTGTCACCAAAACCATTTCACTAGTTCCTTGGCTGACTCTGTTAAAAGCAGCTAACAAAGCGCCTATTTCCCGTTCACGCCCGTAAAGCTTTTGGGGGATTTGAAATCTACCTGAAACATCCTGTTGACCAAGCTCAAAGGCATTAATCTGTCCCAAAATCTGCCATTGTCGCAAACACTCTTTCAAATCTGCTTTCAGAGCATAAGCTGTTTGGTAACGGTCTTCGGCGTTTTTTTCCATTAGCTTCAGCACTATCTTTGAGATAAGTGTAGGAATACCTGGTTTGTGTTCATGTGGCAGTATAGGTTGTCGGGCAATATGGCAATGTATTAATTCCAGTGCATCGTGGGTAGCAAAGGGCAACCGCTCCGTTAGTAATTCATATAAGGTTACACCTAAAGAATAAAAATCAGTTCGATAATCAATTGCCCGATTCATGCGTCCAGTCTGTTCTGGGGAGATATAAGCTAGAGTTCCCTCCAGTAAATTTGGGTTACGGAAAGTTGTAGCTTCCTGTGAGAGTTCGATTGAGATGCCAAAGTCGATCAGTTTGAGTTGACCTGCTGCCTCATTCCAAATGATATTAGATGGATTAATATCTTTGTGTATAATACGATGCGCGTGAACATGACCAATAATATCAACAATCTCAATAGCTAATGATAGGAACTCGTGCAAAACAAGCTGTCTGTTTTGTTTTACTTGAGACAAAGATATTCCACCAAAATCTTCTAGAACCATCACCCACTGATGGTCATCGTTTTCTAAGCTGTAAGCATCTACTACTCCTCTAATGTTAAGTTTTTTGGTAATCTCATATTCTCGCCGGAACTCAGCTATTCTTTTTGGAGACGGATATGCTTGTTTAAGCATTTTAAGGATAACGGATTGATTATCTCCCTTCGAGTAGGCACGGTAGACCAACGAGTTGTCACTCTCATAGAGTAGTTCGCTAGTTTGGTAGCCCAAGATATCCATCACTAAGTTCCAGTAAGAGACGTCATTGTGTTTTATTCTAAACCGTAGAAAGAAACGGGATTATCCCAAAGTAGCTTTTGGACAGTTTTCTTAGGTAGCCTTTCCTGAAGAGCCATAGCTTTTTCACTCATATCTGGCTGATGATCTGCATGGGGGTAATCAGAGCCAAAGAGCAAATTGTCGGAGCCAATGTACTGGAGAATGCGATCGAGGTAAGGTTCTTCTGGTTCAATCGAAACAAAACACTGACGATGAAAATATTCTGAAGGTTTCATCTTAATGTTGTCTTTAACCTCCCAGTGCAAGCTTTTGTACTCTTCATCTAATCTCCACAGCCAGTAAGGTAGCCAGCCACAACCAGCCTCTAGAAAACCTACTTTCAGCTTAGGGTGGCGCTCTAATACACCTCCTTCGATCAGCGCTAACATTGCCATCATCTGTTCCATAGGATGAGAACAGGCATGTAAGGCAAAATGAGTGTTAAATCGTTCTGCTCCAGCAGTTGGTAGGCGACAATAAGTACCCTCATGGATACCAACGGCTATTCCCAAGCGTTCACACTCAGTCCAAAATGGTTCATAGGAAAGGTGGCTCAACAACCGCCCTTTAATTGGGTTGGGTCTCACAAAAACAGCTTTCCAGCCAAATGTTACAATACGATGCAATTCCGTTACCATCTCTTCGGGAGCATGAAGATTAATAGCTCCCACTCCTTTAAGAATTTGCGGCTCGTAACTACAAAAGTCTCGTAACCAATTGTTGTAGGCGCGGGTGAATGCTCCAACTAGTTGAGGAGACATTGTGTCGATAGCAAATAGCCACAAACCTACACTGGGGTATAAGAACGAGATATCAATTCCCATCTGCTTCATTGCTCTAACCTGTGACTCTGGGTCAAAGCGATTGAGTACAGACAAAGGATAATTCTGTGTGATTCGTCGAGCGCCTTCGCTGCGGATTTCGGCAGATTGCTTGTAAAAAATTTTTTCCCCTTTGACTTTCAAATCAGCTGATAATGCGTAGTTTTTAAAGGCAGGATCGAGGTACTTTTCCCACATATCGTTAGGTTCAAGTACATGAGCGTCTGCATCAATTATTTGATATTCTCTCAGCATAATTCTCCTCTCTCTACTCTTTGAATTGTCTGTCACATCCACATCGGAATAGGGTTCAATTGATTTTCTTTCAAAGGTTCTTTTACCCAACCTAATTGAACGGGTACTTCGTAAAGCCTTCCATCTCCTAACCTTTTCCAAAAGTGGCACATTCCAGGAACGATAACCTTCACTACTTTCAGTCCAATATCGGGGCGTGTTTGATCTAAAACCAGCATTTCCATGCCATTTTTCTCAACGATCTGTTTGCAAGTTATGATATCTTCAAGGAGATTATCACTCCAAATTTGAGGATAATGAGAACACTTTTTTACCGCAACGCTTTCATGGGGAATTAGATAGGTTTGATTTTGTAGCGTAGCTGTCTTCCACCAATCGAGAGCTAATGGATCGGAGGATAGAGCATATTGAGTGTTGCCATCAGCATCAACTGGTAAAACTGCAGGAAGTGATTGGTTTGTCTCGGTTAAGGCTCTTAAAATAGCTATCTTTGGATCGAAATGAGCACCGAAGCCAAAAATAATGTCCTCGGCTTTGCGATCGCTTCTTCTGCTAATTGCAGCAAAAGCAGGAATATTTAAATTGCTCGTAATATCTAAAACCCAAAGTTCACGATGAATCGATTGGTAATATTCCTTTAAGTTTAAAAAATACGGTTCATCAAAACTTTCTAAATCTACCCTCGGTCTTCTCACGCGATTGTACCACCACAAAGCTACGCTGTCTCGCTCTACTAACTCCATAAACCCTTGCAAGATTGCTTCTTCCAATGTATTTCCAGCCGCACATCCGTTGGAGTCAGCATAACAATCAGGGTTTAAATGTTTGGGGTAGCTATAATAGCAGTAAGCGGTTGGTAGGTACTTAAATTCTTCATAAGTTAAAGACCAAACAGGTGTCCATTCAATTTCTCTCTCCTCATCAAAAGGTTCTGGAACTCTTTGAGAAAAGTTAAGACAGCTAGCGTTCCATTCCTGACGATTTTTATATTGCTCTGGGCTAAACAGCATACAAGCGTTGGGATGAATTGCTTTGTTACTCAGTTTTTGGTAACTGGCTTTATGCCTTGCTTCATCCCCTTGAAACACTCCGGAATACCTCTCTATAGCTTCGCAGAAACCGCTTGCTTTTGCTTGCCAATCAGTCTTTCCTTTACCAGCACTGCTACCCCTAAGATTTTGACGTAAGGAATCCAAATCGTCGAATATTGTAGGCAAATGATGGTGAACTGCATAAATGTAGATCGCTCCGTTTACTTCTTGGAATAGCTGTCTCATTTCTCGGACAACTCCTGTAATCGGACTGATATGATGTTGATATTTCTTTAAGGTTTGTTCGGGAGAAACACAACGATGTCCTCCGTCTGTTGTGAAAATTTTCTTCCGGTTTCCTAAAATTATGGGTGTGGCTTTCCCTATTAAACTTGTATCTCCACAACAAATACACTGAGGTCGTTTAACCAAAATATGGTTTTGTGTCTGTAAAGACATAATGTCATGAGTAACTAATATTCCTTCTAGCTGTTTATTCTCTCCTTGTACAATCCACTTAAATACTTCTGTAGCAGCCATTCCTAATGCAGTCTGCAAAGTAGAAGACAGAAAACCAATAGGAGACGTTGACAATATGGAATTTTCTTTGTATTTCTGTATAAAGCCTTCGATAGATCTGTTCCCTCGTAAACGCTGAGCTAAACACTTCCAACACCCTGTTTTATAAGGATGAAATATAGGTCCAATCCAAACAATTGTTCCTACGGGTTTAGCAAGCATCCAAGAACGTTTGGACTCCAAAGCTTCTTGATTGAAAACATCGAGATTGTTGTGAAGATAGTCATCAGTCAAAACTACCACTAAGTCTCCCTTATCAGAGACTTGGATATGTAACAATTCCAGGAGAGAAACAAATTCTAAAGTATCAATAGAACCGAAAGCTCTGACTTCAACTTTAGTGGTTTGCAATCGCCTGTTAGCCTCTTGTGGAGTAATATCCAGAGTTTCACAAAAAACTGCTAATTCCGATGGAAAAGAGACATCGCTTTCAACAATATAGCCTTTCTGTTCCATTTGCATTAAAGTCTGATGAATACTAGCACTAACAGAGATCAACTCTTGAACAGATGCTTTTTCTGGTAGCAGAATTGGAAGGAGTTTATCAACAATTTCGTCACTACTATGCAGACCGTTAAGCAAAGGAGTTAATAGTTGATACAAACGACCGAGCAGTAAGAAAGAAGTTTTCTCACTTAAAAGAA
Organism: Scytonema hankhaensis NUACC26; assembly: GCF_045865695.1. Classification (NCBI taxonomy): domain Bacteria; kingdom Bacillati; phylum Cyanobacteriota; class Cyanophyceae; order Nostocales; family Scytonemataceae; genus Scytonema; species Scytonema hankhaensis. Next base: position 31,080 of record NZ_BAACAP010000182.1, on the reverse strand, counting down.
ATACACCTTCTGATTCTATAGTTTCAATGCGGAAACAAGTTTTAAATTTAGGTTTTTTCAGCATTTCTATTTTATTTAGGAATTAGCAATTGCAAAAAGATAAGAATGTTGACACTACAACATCAGTTTTATAACTCAAATATTTTGATTAGTATGAGACGGGGATTGCTAGCCCTGTCAAGGTGGTTCAAAAATACTTTTTAACCGCACTCGACACGTTCGCGTATCTCCTGCGAAGACGCTACGCGTTCGCGTACAGCCCTGCGGGCATAGCTTGCGGCAACGCGTAGCATATGCCTTGCACATAGCCAGCCGACGCTCATAGGCATAGAGCGCAAAAAAATTCTCAATCTGGGTAACTTACAGATTGAGAGGGCTAGATGGGCATTGCCCAACGCCACTCCTCTCAACGCGGGGAACCCGCGCACGAGGGTGGCTCCCCTACGTATATTTCAAAAATCAAATAGGATTCCTATAGCTAAGGAATTTATTTGATTTTATATTAAAAAAAGCTTAAAGGAATGTAGGGATCTTCAGGTTCTATTCGTTCTGGATTGTTATCATTAATCCATTTTTCTAGTTGCTCGTCTTTAACCTCAAAAGGTCTTGGAGGATAAGGCAGTAAATAAATTCTTTCTCTTCCCGGTTCTTCTTCTATTTTCCCACCAAAGCTCTCCCAGTTTACCTTGATTTGACTGAATAACTCTTTAGGAAAAGCAATCCCCTGATTTTGCAGAAAATTTTTAATTTCATCGGATTTTTCCTGACTACTTTTACTACTAATAAGGATATCTCTAAACTGCTTACCCACATCATCCTTTTGTAACCAAGAGCGGGCAATAAGTTGAGATATCTTTTTATCTTGTTCAAATAAAAATTCTTCAATTCCTTCATTATCTGTCAGATTTGACTCATTCACCCCCCCTCTTGTCTCACCTATAGTTTCTAAATTTTCCTTAAGCAGATTTATTAATTGTTCTGAAACTGCATTGTACATATCTTGATACGTACTCATATCTTGATAATCTCCTTACCAATTTAAGTTCATTATCGCATAAACAGGTTAACAAAAAATATTGACTTCTATGAAAAATCAGAAATTAAGAGTTTAAAATATTAAATTTCCTCTAATTTCAACATTCTCTCTCAATACGTGTTTCTCAATGGGAGAGAAACTTTTGAGAAAGACCTTTTGCCCATCCTGGCGCTTGAGCCGATAAACTATAGAGTTAGCGCTTTCATGCAATTTTTTGGTAATTTGGTACCCTGTAATATTAACCATTGTTGACTCACTCTCTATTGATTTCAATCAGGCAGATATCACATCGGTTATATAATTAGTTGTCAAGGTTTTTGCTGATTTTCATATAACTTTTTAACAAAAAACCCTACCGGAGCAGGGTTAGATCGCAAGCTACGCAATATAGCTTAACAAAATCTTTCGCTTAAGCCTTGCCAATGTACTTTCACAACCGCAATGCAATATAAAGCTAGGTAATCATTTGGATTCTCCTTTAACGCTTGCTCGCAACATTCAAGTGCCTCGGCATACCGTTTGTCATAACTAAGCATTAGCCCTCGCTTACTGCGCCAATGGTTAAATAAACTTTGATCGAGGGCAATCGCCCTATCGAAATCGACTAAACCTTCTTTATAAGACCCTATCAATTCATAGATTAAACAGCGATAGGCAAATGCCCAAGCATAATTGGGATTAAGCTCAATGGCTCTTGTTAAATCGGTTAAAGCTTTTTCATAATATTCCTTACCCAGAAAGCGGTAAGTGACTCCTCGATGAGCTATTGCCCATACATAAGCAGGGTTTAGTTCAATAGCACGGTTGAAATCTTCTAGAGCTTCAACATAACGTTTCATAAGTTTATAAGTCTCTCCGCGATGGGCGAATGCCCAAACGTAATTCGGTATCAATTTGAGAACCTCATTGAAATCCTTCAGGGCTTCCGAATACTGTCCCGTCAATCGGTAAGTCTCAGCCTGTTGGAGTAAGGCTTTAGTGTCCTTAGGTTTTTTTTCTACAATCAGATTGAAATTGGCTAAGGTTTGCTCGGAATACTTCATTACCTAATTCCTACTGATTCAGTGAACAAATGCATTCCCAAACGCATCATCATTTCGCTATCTACAGGTGCTAAAGCTTTCGGAGGAACATAAAGTGTTGATACATCTGTTACTTCAGTCTCTGGTAGTGTAGCCAATGGTATATGCTTAATAACAGGTTTACAAACAGGATGATAAACGGCTGCTTCGTAAACAATGACTTTGTGGTCAGCGCTGTAATATCTTCTTAAAACTTCAGTTAATACAGTTATGGCTTGAGACTGCTTCTCCAATTTATAAAAGCCAAGATTACCAGTAAAAGCTATTTGCCATAAAATTAGAGCACTAGTAGGGTCAAATTTACGCTGCCGAATGAGAAAGTCCGTAGTCTCAAAACTTTGACAACCATTTCGTCCTGGGTCGAGACCTAGATCGGCATATAAACAATCCTCTGCTGAAATGCCAGGGAGCATTTGTGCTCTGAAACCTTCATTTTGTGCTTGTTTCATAGCTTCATGGGCTGGATCTGCAAAAACGCCAGGATGTCCGTAAAAAACAGCACAAACATTCAGCCCCTGACGAACCTCAGTGAGAATTTTCTCAACCATTTCCTGATAAGTCTGTCTGCGCCGGTGGTTATTTGTATTGTAAGGTAAGGCTTCTGCTGTTTCATTCAGCGATCGCAGCCATTTTGCTGTAACTGGGTCAGCTACGGCAAACAAAACTTTATCAGCTTGTTCAATCCAGGCTTTTGCAGCTAGAGTGAGATGACCAACTAATTGAATACCTGTGCCTACAATGGTTAAAGAACCTGCTTTCAAATTCAATCTCCTCTTCATCGTTTCTCAAGACCTATCCAAAGCTCCACGATAAGTGGATACATCTGGACTAGAGGATCTTCGCCATAATGTACTCGTTACAATTTATGGTTCATTGCATTTATTTTTTTTTCATTTCTCCAACAATATTACCAGTTCTATATAATATTTTTCAATTGAAAAATCCAAATTTTTATTAAAAAAAACTAACTTATTTAAATATAAATTGCAGACAATTCTAATATGAGAATTCCAAATCATTCACTAACAATTTTAAGTACTGTAGGTAGGACTTTAGACCACTGTACAAATATTTCAAAAATCAACCGCTAGTTCCATACCATATTTGGAGCTTTTATAACTCATATTTTTTGTCTATGCAAATAGACTTTTTCCCCATTCCTCATCTATAATTCATATATGATTTTTCTATGAACAATCTATTAATTTTTATAATTTTTACCCAATCATCTGAATTCAATTTATAGTATTTATTGACACTTAGTTTTTCTACAAATAGATAACTTCGATTGAAAATACTCCCGATATAACTGACAACTGGGAGTTGCTTTATTATTATCTAATTTAATCAACCCCATACTACTGAGCTTATACGCAACAACAGATTCTAACTGCACGGATTCCGTAGCATTTATTACTGTCTGAAGAGCAGATGCTAATTCTGGCTGTGCTTCCAATGTCGCCCAATGACGCTGCAAGTGGTGGTAATAAATGCTCGTGGGTGTAGAAGCACTTTGCAGCAGTTGTGTCAAAGTGAGTTGTTGCTGACTGAGATGATAAAGTGCCAAATGTACAAGGGCTGGATGACCCCCGCTCGCGTCCATTAAAAGTTCGACTTCCGAACCATCCTTCCAACACAATCCATAACGTAGGGCTAACTGCATGACTTGCTCGAAACTAAAACTTTGTAACTGAATTGGAAGACCGACATTGAATGGTGACTGATGAAGTTGCAAGGGAACATACACTTCTGTAGAATGAACCACAATCAGACGCAGCTTTTGCCAAATCGGTCGTCTTTTCGCTTCTTCGTACCACGATCGCAACAATGGCAAGAATTCTTTCGCCACCTGTGGATGCTCAAAAATTTGGTTCACCTCATCCAAAGCCAAAACCACAGGAGAATCAATTTGTTCGAGCACGTAGTTTCGCAAGTAAAGCGAACAACTCACTTTACTTCCAATATCTTCATCCCAGTAATCATCCAATCTTGGTTCTATCTGAAGTTGACGGGAAATATTAGCACAAAGCCAACGTAAAAATCGATTCAAATCGCTCAGAATTTCTCGGTCAATTTGTTCTTCAAAGTTCAGATCGATCGTGCGGTAACCAATGCAGCTAGCATATTCCAGAATTCTTGACAACAGAGAAGTTTTCCCCATTTCCATTGGCGCTTTAATCCGAATCAAAGCTCCCGGTTTAGTAATTTCTCGGTAAACCTGTGCGCCAACTACAGTATTTTCAATATAGTAAGGGGAGTCTAAGGGAACAGAACCACTGGGATACGGAGGTAATACATTTTGATGCACGTGGATGGGTTGGGAGAGAACTTGGGTTGCAAAGGGCGATCGCATTTCTGGTTGCATCCCCCTAAGATTAAAACTAGGAGTTAACTTTGGCGAACTCACCATGTCCTCCCAATCAATCCGAACACCATCCTGCAACCAAACCATTGATGATTCAGCGGGGTTTTGAAAAATAACTGGTAGCCAAGTCGCACAAGGATAGTCTTTCTCCAGTGCTTGCAATCTTTCTCGTGCAGAACGGACTGCAACATATAAAGATTTACCAGAGGAAAATTCAGTTATGAAATATCTTAAAAATTGTTGAGCGATCGCATCCGGAACAGCCTCCCGCATCACGATCGCTTGAGGTATATTCAAATCTTCGAGTTGTTGCGCCAACCCCAAACCATCACAGGAGTTAAAAATTGCCAGTTTTAACCCACGACCCATCGCTTGCTTGAGAGCATACTTAAGTTTCTCAAGGGAAATTTTATCTGTGGGATTAATTTGCAGAATCCCTTTTTCTTGACTGGAACTATGACCTGCAAAAAAAAGAATATCCCAACCTTCCTGCCAAAGATGGTCATTCAAATCGCGTAAATTTGGCTCAACTAAAAATTTAATTTCGGCTCGATGGGTGAATTTTTCTAAAAATATCCGATCGTGACTGATATCAATTCCTTGCGCGTTCCCAAAAATTGCCAGAATTCTCAGTTGAAACTTTCGATAATTAATGGGTAATTTATTAGAATTTTGATACTCTGCTGCACTTAAAGCCACTTCCCCATAGGGATAATCCTCAAAAAACTCCCACAGATGCCAGGGCAAATGCCTCAATAAAGCATCATTAGTTTCTATAATGAAGCGAATTTCATCAGACGGTTTTAATTGTGTACGTAATTGCCGATCGATTTTGCGAAATTCTCTGGAGTCCAACCATGTATTTAGTCCATTTGACAGCTTTTGAGATAACTTGACGATATCAACCTCAGAAACGTGAGTGAGTCCCACTTCTGAAATTTCAAGGTAATCATCTGTTTCCGGACTATTACGCCAACAACTCAGCCGTTGATAGAAGGCATAATAAAGTGCTTGCCAGTTTTGATAGAGTTCTAGAATTTTTGGTGCGGCTGGTAAACTAGCAGTGATTTTCATGTGGTAGGGGTTGCTAGCTTCACCAACTTGTGCGGTGACGGTAGCAAAGCCATCACGCAAGTTTCCCTGACCCAAGCTTAAAACAACTAACCTACTCATGTATGGGCTTACTCACAATTTGCAAGAGTTAATTTTTATTAGCAATTGTTTTAACTACCGAAGGACTCATGTGGCGGGCAATACCCAACCAACCCATATTTCAGAAATCCAACTACAGTCCTAATATTACATACAAAATTTTTTGGTTCTGGCTTTCTTCTGGTTGGCTTTACCCAGAATTATACTAGCTTTTTCAAAGTCATAAGCTGAAAATACTGCCGATACAACTCGCAACTGGGAATTGCGCGATCGCTTTCCAACTTAATCAATCCCATACTACTCAGCTTGTAAGCAAGTACGGGTTCTAGTAATACAGGGTTAGTGGTATGCATGACCCCAGTCAAAGCAGATGCGAGTTCTGGTTGTGCTTGTAAAGCAGCCCAATGACGGTGCAAGTGATGATAATAAATGCCCACTGGCGTAGGAGCATCTTTGAGAAGTTGCGTTAGAGTTATTTCACCACCACTCAGGTGATATAGTGCCAGATGGACTAGTGCTGGATGCCCCCCAACCATATCTGTGAGAAATTTTACCTCATTCTCATCTGCCCAATCAATACCATATTTTTGGGATAACTGCTGTACTTGAGCCAAGTTAAAGTTTCTTAACTGAAACGGTAATCCCACGTTAAACGGTGATTGATGCAGTTGTAAAGGCACATATACTTCTGTCGAATGTACGACAATCAGACGTAACTTCTGCCAAACGGGCTGTCTTTTAGCTTCTTCGTACCACGATCGCAACAAGGGGAAAAACTCTTTTGCCACTTGCGGATGTTCGATCAGGCGATCGACATCATCCAATGCTAGAACTATAGGAGAGTCAATGCGAGCGAGCACTTGATTTCTCAAGAACAGAGAGCAACTCACCTTACTACCAAGATCCCAATCCCAACAGTCATCTAGTTTTGGCTCAAGCCCCAATTGCACGGAGATATTAGCGCATAACCATCGTAAAAATCGATTGAGGTCGGTTAAAATTTCTCCTTCAAGATGCTCCTCTAAATTGAGGCTAACAGTCTGATAATTATGATTCTTAGCGTATTCTAGAATTCTTAGCAGCAGAGAAGTTTTACCCATCTCCCTCGGCGCTTTCAGCCGAATTAAAGCTCCTGGTTTGCTGATTTCTGCAAAAGCTTGCTCTTGAATGGCAGTGTTTTGAATATAATAGAGCGAATCAAGAGGAACGGAACCGCTCGGAAAGCGAGGGGATTTTTGTTTATTTATCGAAAAGTGAGTGGGAAATTGTCTTGGCGGTGTTGCGATCGTTGGAAAAGCTTGTGCAGTTGCATAAAATTCTAACAGCGCCCGACAGTTTTTTTTGGTCACGCGCCTCCCAATAATCAAAGACAGTTTTTGGCATAACCCCGGAGCAACAACATTAGTCAAGTAACCGGGACTGTATCCCCCTGCTTGAGCCATTTGACCGTAGGTTTGACTTTGCCAAATACCGCGCAGTATGAGTGTCTCTGTATCATTCAGAGGGCGATTTTGGGTTTCCAATAGCTTGTAATTTACAATTGCAAGTAAAGAATCAAGAGTCATGAGAAGTTGGCGTATTATTTTCCCGCCTGTGAATTGACTTCACGGCTTCGCTTTCAGAACTATAAGCGATAATGATTATAGGGAATCCTGTCCAAACACTCTCTTACTACCCAATACTATCAATTGCGCTCGCAAAGATATACTATCTGCTATGTTACCGTTTTCTATGTCTAAGTTGAGCAAGCGTATAATTAATTTTTTTTATATGTATTTTGGAAGTAGGGAGTTCTAAGTCATGCTATGAAATGTGAGTTATACAGCAATCATACTTAAATTATGAGAAAACACGTAGCGTTCTTGTCTAGATTTAGAGTAAAATTTAATTTAAACTTAGCAATTATAAATCGCGAATTTACAGACGAAACTGGCGCTACGCAGGTTATTTTCATAAAGTCCACGTAGGTAGACTTTATTTGTATAGTTGCAAATTATATTCGCGCCTAGCGTTCGCAAATTTCTTATTAATGATTTAGGATTAGTATATGGTGAAGCCATTGCTGACACTTGATTTACTTATAGAGGAAGCTGTTAAGTTTTCTGAGGTAGAAAGTACCTACGACGAACCATCGTTGTTTGGTGTTACTGATGGAAAAGCTGTTGGAACTTATTTAGAACAAAAATTTCGGACTTATTTAGCTTTGTTATATGAGTTTGGACTGGGGAATTCCGCTTCTGGAATAGATTTTCCAGATTTAAATATAGATATAAAAGTTACAAGCATCCGACAACCGCAGTCTTCATGTCCGTATAAATCGGCTCGGCAAAAAATTTTTGGTCTTGGATATGGGCTGCTAATTTTTGTTTACGAAAAGACAGATGACCATCAGTATAGAACTAGTAGGTTAGATATGCGCCATACTATATTTGTTGAGCCAAGCCGTACTGCTGATTATCAAATGACTCGTGGTATTCTAAATATTCTTGCCAATGATGGTAATTCTGACGACTTAGTTGCCTTAATAATGGATCGCAATCTACCAGTCGATGAGATAGAAGCACGCAATATTGCAGAGGAGTTACTTAACAATCCTCCCGAACAAGGTTATTTAACAATATCAAATGCTCTCCAATGGCGACTTCAATACAGTCGTGTTATACAGAAAGCAGGGGAGATAAGCGGTATTTTTAAAATAAGATAAAGTGAAATGGTACAACATAAAGCTAAAAATATATGGGAATTTGGTGATTTTCAAACACCACAAGACTTAGCCATAGAGGTAACTCAGCTTGTTCAGAGATTAGGTATAGCACCACAATCAATTTTAGAACCAACTTGTGGACGAGGAGCCTTTTTATTAGCAGCTTGCAAAAGATTTTCAAATCTTACTAAATTGGTTGGGGTTGATATAAGTCAGGAGCATTTGAATCACCTCACGATCGAGATTGAAGAAGAATCTTTACCTATAAATATTATTCCTGGAAATTTTTTTAGCTTAAATTGGTCTGAAATTCTCAAAACATTGCCCGACCCATTACTGATTCTTGGTAACCCTCCTTGGGTAACAAATTCTGATTTAGGAGTATTAAAAAGTTCCAATTTACCCAAAAAATCGAATTTTAAAGGAAAAAGTGGATACGATGCTTTAACGGGTAAAAGCAATTTTGATATTTCTGAATGGATGTTGCTACAGCATTTGAAATGGATGAGAGAACGCACTGGTGCAATCGCTATGTTATGTAAAACATTAGTTGCTAGAAAAATTCTAAATTATGTCTGGCAGCATAAACATAGGATTATCCGCGCCCAAATCTATAAAATAGATTCGCTGAAATATTTTAATGCTTCTGTAGATGCCTGTTTATTCATATTACAAATTGGAGATAGAGAGTTATCAAGTACTTGTGATGTTTTTGAGGATTTCTCACAGCAAAAACCAATATCAATTATAGGACATCATGATGATACACTTGTTTCCAATGTAATAAACTATAAGTGTTGGTCTCATTTAAGAGGCAAGGATTCAGGTTATATTTGGCGTTCCGGTTTGAAACATGACTGTTCTAATGTCATGGAACTAGAACGTGAAGCCGATAAATACCGCAACGGATATAATGCTATTTTTTATCTAGAGAAAGAATGGGTGTATCCTCTTTTAAAAAGTTCAGATATCGGTAATGGTCGCTTGTCCAATTGTAGAAAATATGTTCTCGTTACACAGCGTTTTATCGGAGAAGATACAACTTACTTGAAGTTTCATGCTCCTCATATCTGGAACTATCTTCAAAATTATAGACAAGATTTATCAAAGCGCCGCAGTTCTATTTATCGGAATCGTCCAGAATTTTCTATTTTTGGCATAGGGGAATATACTTTTGCACCTTGGAAAGTAGCTATCTCAGGGTTTTATAAAACTCTTAACTTTGTAACAGTCGGTTTAATTGATAATCAACCTATTGTCTTTGATGATACGGTTTACTTTTTACCATGTCAGTCACAATCTGAAGCTGATTTTCTTGTTAATCTATTGAATTCACAACCTGCTAGAGAGTTTTTAGAGTCAATGATTTTCTGGAGTGACAAGCGACCAATAACTATTGAACTACTTAAGCGATTAAATTTACGTTTGCTAGCACGGGTTTTGAATCGAGAAGAGGAGTATGATAGTTACACTTCAAAAAAACCCAGTCAGCAACTTTCAAATTCAATACAATTGAGTCTTAACTTGCTTACAAACTAAATGGCTTAGTCAGATCGCCGACTTCTTTAAAAAGTCGGGTATATAGATGTATTCTCCATTCATGAGGTTTTTATAGCCAGGACTTACGCAAAGCCCCCCTTTTTAAGGGGGGCTAGGGGTCTCCTCTGGGGTTGGGGGGAAATGGGGGGATCTGCAAAGCGTGAAATCCTTAAAATACCGTTGAGGTTGCGTAAGTCCTGATAGCAAATGACTAATAACAAATGACATTAACCACTCGTCAACTCAATCCAGTAACGCTCATAAAGTGCTTCAACTTCTTGACCCAAAGGAGCTAAACGCTCGCACTTTGTTAAAATGCTCTCTGAGGGAAACAAACTAGAGTTATTTTGTATTTTCTTGGGTAATTGCTCAAATCCAGCACGGTTGGGAGTGGAAAGACTCAAGCTTTGACTCATTTCAGATGCGACTTCCGGTCGTAAAATTAAGTTTATCCACGCATAAGCTGCTTCTATATTGGGGGCTGTTTTGGGAATAACAACAGTGTCAGTCCACAAAGAAGAACCACTTTTGGGAATGACGTATTTGAGTTTAGGATTTTCTTTGGTAATTTTGACAGCATCTGAGGAATAACACATTGCTAAGAGCAAGTCTCCTGCAACAATTTGATTGCGCCATGCATCGGTGGTAAAGGCTGCAACATCTGGTTTAAGAACCTTTAGCGTGTCAAAAGCTTGTTTAATTTCATTTTCATTGGTTGAGTTGTAAGAGTAACCAAGCATCTTCAAAACTGCACCTATGACTTCTCGGACATCGTTCATCAATGTCATTCGTTTTGACAGAAGTTGTTTGTTCTCCCAAAGATAGCCCCAGTTATCAGGTGGAGTTTTTAGCTTTTCGGAATTATAAATAAAACCTGTGGTTCCCCAACTAAAAGGAATACTGTGACGGTTATTTGGATCGTAGATAGGATTTTGAAACCTGGGAAATAAATTGTCTAACCCGATGATGCGATCGCGCTCCAATCTTGTTACCAATCCCAAGTCTACCATTTTCCGTACCATATAATCGCTTGGGTAAATCGCGCTATAGGCACTACCACCTCCCGCTTGGATTTTACTGAGCATGGCTTCATTGGAATCATACAAATCTGCCAATACTTTGATCCCCGTTTGAGCGCTAAAAGTTTTTAGTAAATCCTTACTAGTATATTGTTCCCACGTGTAGATGTACATTTGGTCGCGAGAACCTGTCGTAGCGGATGCACGGACGTTCCCAAGTCGCCAACCACAACCTACTAGGGACAAGCTAGATAGTGCTACTATTCCCGTAATAAATCCTCTTCTATTAGTCATTTGTCACTGGTCACTGGTCACTGGTCACTGGTCACTGGTCACTGGTCACTGGTCACTGGTCACTGGTCACTGATTAAAGCCAAACAATCACTTTCTGTCCACCAAGCATAGATAGGAGTTTCGCGATCTGGTAAATTAATAAATGTATTAGGTTGTAAAACATTAATCTGTAAACCGTTGATGAGTTGCACGACATAATTGATATGCGTTCCCAAATACATAATGTTAACTAACCGTCCTTCAAAGCAATTATTTTCAACGCTAGGTTTATAAAGAGATAGCTGTATTTTTTCAGGACGCACGCTAACAACAACTGCTTGTGATAAATCTGTTGGTGTATTTTCGTCGCGAGTCACGATAATAGCAAGCCCTGTCTTAGTTAAAATTTGAATGTGAGAAGCATCCGCACCTGTGATTTCACCCGCCAATAAATTGGTATCGCCAATAAAGTCAGCGACAAATACAGTTTGGGGTTGTTCGTAAATTTCGCTAGGAGTCCCTACTTGTTCTATTTTGCCTTGATTCATGACAGCAACCCGATCCGATAAAGATAGTGCTTCTTCTTGATCGTGAGTCACCATAATGAAAGTTAATCCCAATTCTTTGTGTAAATTGGACAGTTCAACCCTCATTTCTTTTCGCAATTTTAGATCGAGCGCTCCAAGAGGTTCATCTAGAAGCAATACTGCAGGACGGTTGACGATCGCTCTTGCCAAGGCTATCCTTTGCTGTTGACCCCCTGAGAGTTGATTGGGAAAACGCGATCGCAAACCCTCCAACTTTACCAATTCTAAAGCTTGTTTGACTCTGCTTTCTATTTCCTTCTTACGGAATTTTTTGAGCCGCAGACCAAAAGCAACGTTCTCCGAGACGTTCAAATGATTAAATAGAGCATAACTTTGAAACACAGTGTTAACAGGGCGGCGATATGGGGGAACACTAGTCATAGACTGACCGCGAATCAACACTTGACCTGCATCTGCTCTTTCAAATCCAGCAATCAGCCGAAGTGTAGTTGTTTTGCCGCAACCAGAGGGACCAAGGATACTAAAAAATTCACCTTGTCGAATATCTAAGTCTACTCCATGAACAGCAGGTTCCTGGTTAAAAAACTTAAAAACGTTAAGTAACTCCACATCGAGTGGTTCAAAACCTGCTGTTCCCCCCTGATTCTGGATTAGAGTCTGAGCCATAGTTCTTAATTTAATCCTCCTGAGAGTATAAGTGTTTTTGTTAATAAATGTAGTCGTAATGGTAAATGACAAGTTACACTTTGGTTTATTCTATGCTGTCAAAAAGAACTTACAGAAAAATATACTGTTAAGTTTATTTTGACCGTAAATACACTTAATTTCTATCTTTCCGGTCATTTTATATCAAAAAGAATTATTGCTGATAATGGTACTGTTTTATGGCTTCCTTAAAATCATCTGGATTTAGTGGATTTCTCGGAGATAAAGGTTTACGCACTGTTGGAAAAAATTACCAGTCTATATTTTTTATCATATTTACCATTGCGATGATGGCTGGTATTAATGCTCGCTTAGCGTATTTACAAATTGTTGAAGGTCCAAAACTCAGACAAAGAGCAGAGGCAAATCGGATTCGGACACTCCCCAAACAACCCGAACGAGGCAACATTTTCGATCGCAATGGTAAACTCTTAGCGACGACACGTTATCCTCGGTCAGTGTATCTATGGCCGATGGCGCACACAAAACCATCATGGTCGGTTGTCAGCGTGCGTCTCGAGCAAATTTTGAAAATCCCTAGAGAGGAAATAGAACAGAAATTAGACGAAGCCGGTCCAAATGCAACAGATCTTGTCAGGGTAGCACGCGACCTTAATGAATCCCAAGTCACCGCTATAAAAGAGTATGAAAGCGAACTCCCAGGAGTTGAAATTCATACAGAGGCAGTACGCTATTACCCCAATGGTAAAGCCATAGCCCATGTTATTGGTTATACTCGCGAGTTGACTCCAGAACAATTGAAAAAAAAGAAAAAAGAAGGTTATCGACTAGGAGATAACATCGGTCAAATGGGGATAGAAAAGGCTTATGAAAAGTTGTTGCGAGGAGAATGGGGCGGTCAGCAAGTAGAAGTCGATGGCAAAGGTCGTCCAATTCGCGTGTTGGGAGAAAAACAAGCAAAAGCAGGGAATGATATTCACCTGACTATAGATTTAGATTTACAAAAAGCAGCTGAAAAAGCGTTAACATTTTCCAGAGGAGCCATTGTTGCGATCGATCCAAACAACGGTGCTGTCTTGGCGCTCGTATCTCACCCTACCTTCGATCCCAATGTTTTTTCCAAACAACAACTTACTCAAAAAGACTGGGAAAGCGTACAAGGAAAAAACCATCCCCTCGTCAATCGCGCCCTCAGTGCCTTCCCTCCCGCTAGTACCTTTAAAATCATCACCACAACAGCAGGATTAGAATCGGGAAAATTTTCTCCTGACACAGTGCTACAAACTTACGGTTCTTTAACCGTTGGTGGAGTAACTTTTGGAGAGTGGAACCATGCTGGATTTGGACCTTTGGGATTCCCAAAAGCAATGGCAATGAGTAGCGACACATTCTTTTATCAAATTGGCAGGGGAGTTGGCGGTCCTACCTTAATAGAATGGACTCGTAAGTATGGCTTTGGCAAGAAAACTGGAATTGAGTTTGTAGACGAGGAATCAAAAGGATTAGTTCCAGATGAGAAATGGAAGCAGAAAACATGGAAAATTCCTTGGACTGTAGGAGACACCATTAATATGTCCATTGGACAAGGGGCGCTACAAGTCACGCCACTGCAATCAGCAATCATGTTCTCTGTTCCAGCCAACGGTGGTTATCGAGTCAAACCCCATTTACTCAAAGACCATGAAGAATCAAAAAAATGGCGCTCGTCATTAAACATGAAGCCAAGTACCATCAAAATTCTTCGCGATGGACTGCGGAAAGTGATAACTGAGGGGACAGGAAAGCGTTTAAACGTACCATCCGTTGCTGCAACCTCCGGAAAAAGTGGTACTGCTGAAGCTGGAGTTGGTCGTCCCAATCATACTTGGTTTGGGGCATATGCTCCAGCAGATAAACCAGAAATTGTAGTCGTGGCTTTTGGTGAAAACTCTGGCGGACATGGAGGAAGTGATTGTGGACCTGTAGTTTTACAAGTGTTGGAGGAGTATTTCCACAAGAAGAATCCCAGCAAATATAAAAAATCTGAATCCTAGAAATTAGGGGCTTCCAAATAAACAATCTCCCAAAATTTCTTGTAGTGTGGGCTTCTTGCCCGCCATTAATATAGGACGGGCGAGGACGCCCATCCCACAAGACAAAGAATTTATAGCGCCCTACCCCCTACTCCCCACTCCCTTTCTTGTATTCTGCTGAGCAGACTACGGTTGACACTTTAGTTTATTCTCTAGCTAAAACGTATTACATAAAGCTGCAACACTCTAGTTAGTTTTCTAAAAACTAGGTATAATCTTTGTGCAATCGTATACAAATATCTCTGTTCTCGCAATTCAGCTTGTTATATGGCGCTACTGCAATCACCTCAACCGCTAGTTAAGAAAAGAGAAACACGTACAGTTGGACGCGGTTCTCAGCCTTTATTTTTCATCGTATTAACCTTATTACTGACGGTGGGGATTGGGACTCGTTTAGCATACTTACAAATCGTTGAGGGAGCGAAATTTCGAGCAAGAGCAGAGTCCAACCGGATTCGAATGATTCCCAAACAACCAGTCCGAGGCAATATCTTCGATCGCAATGGCAAACTCCTGGCTACAACCCGCTATCCCCGTTCCGTGTATTTGTGGCCTATGGCACACACAAAGCCATCATGGTCAGTAGTCGGTCCGCGTTTATCCAAAATTCTTGATATATCTGAAGATGACATTATTAAGAAATTAGAAGAAGCCGGTCCCAAAACGGCTCTTGTGAGGATTGCCCGCGACCTTAACGAAGCAGAAGTGACTGCCTTGAAAGAGTATGCCAATGAACTGCAAACCGTGGAAATTCACACGGAAGCCGTGCGTTCTTATCCTCACGGTCAGGCTCTAGCTCATGTATTAGGCTATACCCGTGAATTGACTCCCGGACAGTTGAGAGAAAAGAGAAAAGACGGCTACCGACTCGGTGATGTCATCGGTCAAATGGGTGTAGAAAAGGCGTATGAAAAAACACTCCGAGGTGAATGGGGCGGTCAGCAAGTGGAAGTGGACGGTAAAGGTCGCCCAATTCGTGTATTGGGAGAAAAACAAGCAAAAGCAGGGAATGATATCCACCTGACTTTAGATTTAAACCTGCAAAAAGCAGCAGAAAAAGCTTTAAGCGATCGCGACGGGTCTATTGTTGCCCTCGATCCGCGTAACGGTGCTGTTTTAGCAATGGTATCTCACCCCACCTTTGACCCAAATATTTTTTCCAAACAAAAAGTTTCTAAAAAAGATTGGCAAACCGTACAGGGAGAAAACCATCCTTTGCTCAATCGAGCTGTTAGCAGTGCTTATCCACCCGCCAGTACTTTTAAAATTGTTACTGCAACAGCTGGGTTAGAATCAGGTAAGTTTTCTCCCAGCACAGTACTACAGACCTATGGTTCTCTAACAGTTGGTGGGGTAACTTTTGCAGAGTGGAACCATGCAGGATTTGGTCCTCTAGGATTTACAGGGGCATTAGCATGGAGTAGCGATACATTTTTCTACCAAATTGGTCGGGGAGTTGGCGGTCATACTTTAATTGAATGGACGCGGAAATACGGGTTTGGAAAGAAAACAGGGATAGAGTTTGCTTCTGAAGAAACAAAAGGGAACGTTCCAGACGAAGCATGGAAGCAAAGAGTGTGGAAAATGCCTTGGACTGTAGGAGATAGCATCAATATGTCTATTGGTCAAGGTGCTTTGCAAACAACACCGCTACAAGTCGCTGTCATGTTTGCTGTTCCTGCTAACGGTGGCTATCGAGTGAAACCTCATTTACTGAAAGACAACGAAGAATCGAAAAATTGGCGAGAATCGCTAAAGATGAAGCCAAGTACCGTGAAAGTTTTACGCGAAGGCTTGCGAAAAGTGGTATCAGAGGGTACGGGCAAAGCACTTAATGTCACAACAATTCCTCCCGCCTCTGGTAAAAGCGGTACTGCTGAAGCATGGAAGCATCGAGTGAAAGCAAATCACGCTTGGTTTGGTGCGTATGCTCCCTATAATAAGCCAGAAATTGTGGTTTTAGGATTTGCCGAACACTCTGGCGGTGGCGGCGGTAGCGTTGCAGCTCCTATGGTATTGCAAGTTATGGAAGAATATTTCCGGCATAAGGCTCCCAGTAAGTCTCACAAAGTAGGAAACTGAAAAAGATATGGACTGAGAGGAGGTTTGTAAAGTCTTTATTTATACTTGACGAAAGCGAATGGAATTCGCGGCTACACAGGCAAAACCCACCTACGTGGGTTTCAAAACCTTGATTTTTCACGAGTTCGCGTAGGCGGTGAGTCTAGTCCTGCAAAAAGGTAACATTCGTAGGGAACTAAGTTAAATAGATTTTTAGAGTTAGATATTAATTCTAAAACTTAGATATTAATTATTTTATACATACTTGTACTAAGTAAATAAATCAGAACTCAAGACACAGAACCCATAATTGAGCAAGTAGTCTAATTAAACTAAAATATAATTATTACATATCTAAACATATCGCAACCCAATTTACTCATCATGACAAACATTACCATTTTTAACGTTGATGATAATATTAAAAACCTCTTGCAACAACGAGCTTCAAAAAATGGTCGTTCCCTAGAAGAAGAAGTAAAAGAAATTCTCCGTCTTGTTTTAAGTGAAAATCAAAAACCACCTGTAAATCTTGTCAATATAATAGAAAAACGCTTTGCCCATTTAGGAAATTTTGAACTAGGAGAAATAACTAGAGAACCTATGCGTCCTGCACCAAATGAGTGAATGATGATTATTCTTGATACTAATGTATTGTCAGAATTAATCAAACCTCAAGGGTCTATAGTCGTTCGTAATTGGGCAGCCCAACAACTTGTAACAAGTTTGTTTACCACAACAATTACACAAGCTGAAATACTCTATGGCATCGCTATTTTACCAGAAGGAAAGCGTAAATATGAACTCTACCAAGCTGCTACTTTAATGTTTGCAGAGGACTTTGTAGGACGTGTTCTTGCATTTGATGAATCATCTGCTGTAGCTTTTGCTAATATTTCAGATCAAAGACGGTTTAGTGGGACTCCCATATCTCAAGCTGATGCCCAAATTGCTGCTATTTGTTACTCTCATAATGCAGCTATAGCAACTCGTAATATTACTGATTTTGCTGATTGCGGAATTTTTATTATTAATCCTTGGTCAGAGAACTCCTCATAATTGATTTTTTGAAAAAATTTGAAAACATATACCTACAATTAATGACTTTGATACCATTTTGCTAGAAACAAGAGCGGATAAAATTTTTGAAGACGCGGAAAATATAAATACAATAATTTCTGAAATCGAGGAATGATGATAGATCTAAGAAGCAGAGCCAAAGAGTTAGCAAAAGAAGCTGCCGATTATAGTCGGCAAGGTATTGCCTTAATAAAAAGTGGCGATATCGAAAACGGTCACGCGCTAATGAAAAAAGCTAATGAGACTGGTAAACGTTGTAGGGTTATTTTACAGCAACTAGTAGCGCTTTCTGATTCCACGATAGTGAGTTAATAACTAACTCGTACTTTTCTTTCTCTTACCCGGTTCTTAAATGGATGCAATTTATAGATGTAGGGGCGCGGCGGCCTTGCGCCCCTACAAACCGTGTGGTTCTCTCCAATCCCCATTGCCCCTTATCCCTAGGGGGGACCCCGAGTTCCCCAGTTCCCTCATTATTTTGCCTGAGCTGGTTTGTAATTCTTAGCTCTGTAAAAAGTTTCCAAACTACCGCGATCGCCAACAAAACGCCAGTGCCAGGGTTCATAACTCACCCCTTGAGCATTCCCTTTAGGAAATGACAACTCAAAACTAAAACGGGCAGCGTTGGCTTGCAACCACTGAAAGGCTTTTGTTTTTTCAAAATTAGGGTTGAGATTCGTAGATGGTGCGGCTCCATCTCCAATATCTACAGCGTAACCTGTATGATGTTCGCTATGACCGGGAGGTGCGCTGACAGCCGCCCGTTGTGCGGGTGTTTGGTTTCGCTGAGCGCCAACTACAAAAAATAACTGTTCTTGTTCTTGAATGGAGCGAAAACCGGAAATAGGAACTAAAATAACCCCTGCATTTCTTGCTGCTGCTACCATCTCTTGATATTTTTGAGCAGCAGTTGCTCTCAATTTGATACGTCCATCACTAGAAATAGGTTTAAGTTCAGCTAAAGGGGCTTCTGAGTAAGAAAAATGACCTAGAACTAAATCTTCATTGACTTTAGCAGAGTTGCCCGATTCTTGCGAAGTTGCAGGATTTGAACTTGTAGAAGACAGTTTGGGATCGCTTGGTTTTTTAGATTCAATAAAAAGGAAAAGCAAACCACTTAGCAGAGCTAGCAAGACAAATCCTGCCACTCCTCCACCTAACCAAATGAACCATCGGAAGCGCACTTTAGTTTCTGCATCAGGAGTATCGCGTAAAGCTGCCGGGATATCCTCACTTTTACTAGGTGGTATGTCCTGTGGTTGTTCGGGAAAACCAGCATTACTCACAAGTACACTCCTGCTTTTTATAAAGAACCATAAAAATTGTAAACTAGATAGAAGGAAACAAAATTAGGTAATATTTTACATCTACTTATATGAGTCCCAGTTTTGATTAAACTCTTAGAACTGTACCTTTTTCTAGTAGGTTTAGTCCTTTTGGGATATATCCTGGGACGCAACTTACCCGCTACAGTACCTACCCAACTAGGTCGGTTCCTTTATTGGGTAGGAGTACCGATAAGCATTGTAGTTTTTTTACGAAAAGCTGACTTGTCGGGACCGATTTGGATTGCACCTGCGATCGCCTACTTAGCCATTTTACTAGGGGCGTTTTTAGCTTGGCTAGGAATCAAAGGACAAGCTCAGTTGACCAATACTACACCCCAGAAATCGACGCAAGGTAGTTTTATCTTAGCGGCGATGGTGGGTAACACAGGTTATATTGGCTATCCTGTCACGCTGTCAATAGTAGGCACTCAATATTTTGCATGGGCATTGTTTTACGATCTGCTTGGGTCAACAATAGGAGCTTACGGATTGGGTGTTGCTCTAGCAGCCCGTTTTGGTAATACTGCCCAGAGTTACAAGCAAGTGCTTCAAGCTATTCTCATCAATCCAGCCCTATGGAGTTTTGGATTTGGTTTCTTCCTTCGACAAGTTAGAATTCCCCAACCCGTAGATTTTTTGCTAGATAAACTAGCCTGGTTTTCCGTTACCTTATCCCTCGTTTTAATTGGGATGCGACTGAGCAAACTCAATTCTTGGCACAGTTTCCCAAGAGCTACTATAAGCGTCGGGATCAAAATGTTGGTTGTTCCTTTATTAATCAGCACTGTTATACCGCTCTTTGGTTTAACCGGAGCCGTCGCACAAGTTATTTTGCTACAAATGGCAATGCCTCCAGCCTTTGCCACGTTAGTTCTTGCCGAAACCTTCAACCTCGATCGCGACCTTGCAGTCACCTCCTTGGCAATGGGAACTGTGCTATTGCTGTTCACTTTGCCATTTTGGATAGTAGTTAGTCATTAGTCATTAGTCATTAGTCATTAGTCTCCTAACAACTATCTATTATCTAAGTAACTAGGCAGAAATGAACTGAACTATATTACAAAATGTAAATAGACGAGAAGTTCTTACCAAGGACGAAGGACGAAGGACAAATGACTAATAACAACTAACTACATAACCATTTCCATCAAATCCGTCGGATTCATGAATTCATATAGTTCAAAAGGTTGGTGTATCCACGGATTATCTGCTAAATAATCGATATAGTAATCCGGTACTATAACAGAGCAAGCTTTATACCAGAGTACTGCTGTCCGAATGTCTTCTATAGGAGAAAGACTGTTTTCTTGTAGCCATGGAATGCATTGTTGAAGTGTAATTCCAGAATCTACTAGATCGTCCACTACAAGAATGCGCGAACCCAAATGTTCGGTTGTCATGGTTAAATGACGAGAAAATATGAGCTTTCCTCTCTCTTGCTTTCCCGCACCACTGTAGGATGATGTTGCCAAAATTGCCAAAGGTTGCTTATAAATACGGGAAAGAATATCTCCAACCCTCAGTCCTCCTCTCGCAAGACAAACAATCTGGTTAAATTCCCACCCAGACTGGTAAATTTTAGCAGCCAGTTGTTCAATTTTTCGGTGATAATCTGACCAAGAAACGTAAAGGTCTGGCATATTGGTTAGGGGTTAGGGAGCAGTGACCAGTGACCAGTGACCAGTCACACTGGACAATATGCAATATAGTCGATTGTATTATAAGTATAAAGTTTTATGAACAATTTTGGCTCAGATGACCATGCCCAACAAACTCCCGAAAGTGAAAAACTAAATTTAAGTACCAAAATAGCTTTTGGTGCAGGGGATTTAGGTACGGCAATTACTGCTATGATTGGGATTTCTTATTTGTCGCCTTTCCTTACAGATGTCGCGGGTTTGAATCCCCAATTAGCAGGACAGACTCAACTTGTTGGTAAAGTGTGGGATGCAGTCAACGATCCGATGGTAGGGGTGTTGAGCGATCGCACTCAAAGTCAGCAGGGAAGGCGTTATCCTTGGATGATCTGGGGCGCAATTCCCTTTGGAGTGTTCTTTTTCTTGCAGTGGATTGTGCCTCATTTCAGTAATAATGAAAATGCAAATCAGTGGGGCTTATTTTGGTATTACACTGCCATTTCGATTTTGTTTAATGCTTTTTATACAGTTGTTAACTTACCATATACCGCTCTAACAGCAGAATTAACTCAAGACTACGACGAACGCACCAGTTTGAACAGTTTTCGCTTTAGTTTTTCTATTGGCGGTAGCATTCTTGCTCTCATCATTGGTTTGGTTATCTCCCTGATCGTTCCCAATAACAGGAATATGCAGTATCTGTTACTAGGAGCTATCTGTGGCATTATCTCTATTTTGCCCTTATATTGGTGCGTTTGGGGAACTAAAAATCGCGCTCAAGCTGTGGCGAAGCAACACCCACAAATAGAGCAAACTACTTCTATTCCTCTTCTACAGCAAATCAAAATTGCTTTTACAAATCGCCCTTTCTTATTTGTAGTAGGCATTTATTTGTGTTCTTGGTTAGCAGTTCAGCTAACAGCTGGGATTATTCCCTACTTTGTCACTAGCTGGATGCGCCTTCCACAATGGCATATTAGTTTAGTACTCTTGGCAGTGCAAGGAACTGCTATGGCTATGCTGTTCGTTTGGAGTGGTATCAGTAGACGTTATGGCAAACGAGCAGTATACTTTATGGGAATGAGTTTGTGGATGATTGCTCAAAGTGGACTGTTTTTCGTACAACCCGGTCAAATTGTGTTGATGTACTTTCTAGCAGTTATGGCAGGTTTTGGAGTATCCACAGCTTATCTTATTCCCTGGTCAATGCTACCTGATGTCATTGAACTTGATGAATTGAACACGGGACAGCGAAGGGAAGGTATTTTTTACAGTTTCATAGTTTTCGTGCAAAAAATTTGTTTGGGATTGGCTGTGAACCTAGTTCTGCAACAGTTAGGTACAGCCGGGTATATTAAACCTACAACAGAAATCCCGTTTCCAACCCAACCTGATTCCGTATTAGAAGTTATTCGCTTTTCCATCGGTCCCATACCAGCATTCGCTTTAATTTTTGGTCTAGTCCTAGCTTATTTTTATCCTCTTACCCGCGAGCTACACGCACAAATTGTGCTGCAACTCAAAGAACGACAAAACAAGTGAGGGGATTGGTGATTGGTGATTGGCGATTGGCCATTAATTATTCTTCCTTGTCCGCCTTGTCCCCAGTCCCCAGTACGGATATACACACCGTTGGGACGATCGCATTTCTCTGAGAATTTGTAATAATACTTAATATAAACAGAGATAAGAGAAAGACTTTAAACTAAATGGCAAATCCAAGCATACAGGAAATTTCCACCCAATTGGAAAGCGAAAATCTACGCGATCGCATGGTAGCCCTTGCATCTCTGAGGGAAGTTCCTGCAGAGGATGCGGTTCCTTTGATTAAGAAAGTGTTGGATGACGAATCTATCCAGTTGCGATCGATGGCTATCTTTGCTTTAGGTATCAAGCAAACAGCAGAATGCTATCCTCTTCTAGTTCAGATTCTGGAAACAGATCCCGACTACGGTATGCGTGCCGATGCTGCTGGTGCTTTAGGTTACTTAGAAGACAAGAGAGCCGTTGAACCTCTGATGCGGGCATTCTATGAAGATACCGATTGGCTGGTACGCTTTAGTGCTGCCGTATCTCTTGGTAATCTTAAAGACAAACGCGCTCGTGACATCCTCATCCAAGCTTTGGATAGCAAGGAAGTAGTTTTGCAACAAGCTGCGATCGCAGCGCTTGGAGAAATCAAAGATGTTGAGTCTGTAGATTTAATTCTACGCTTTGCTCAGTCAGAAGATTGGTTAGTACGGCAACGTCTTGCAGAAGCTTTAGGGCATCTTCCCACCCCCAAGAGCGTCTCTGCCCTAAAATACTTAGAAAAAGATAACCATCCACACGTTGCAGAAGCATCAAGGATTTCTTTAAAGCGACTTGAGCAAGCAGGTTATCAAGCTTAAGAGAAATATAACCGCAGCCTTCACGCAGATAGACGCCGATAGGAACTTCCAAATCGAAAAGTAAGTCACCAAAAATTTCTTGTGGAACGGAGAGCAGCGCCGTGCGGGGGTTCCCCCCGTTAAGGCGACTGCGGGGCGAGACGCCCGTTTGCGAAAGGGCAGGTGAGGACGCCCGCCCCACAATCCGGGAGAATACATTTCTTAGATATCCCATAGACGAGAAATTTATCCGCGTCCTTTGCTGTGCATCTGCGGTTGAAAAATTAAAATCGATTAACTTGCACCCCTCCTGCTACCTTTAAAATAAGTGGGAAAATGGGAAGATTTTGAAGAAAGGTAGATTCTTTCTATGGATATAAAAGAGTTTTTTGAACTAAGTGGTGGGAAATGGTTTTCTCATCGTACCAGTCATCATTTGGCATTCAAGCAATCAGAAGATGGTAAATCGGACATCGTAATTGAATCTTTAGCAAAAGATCATCCTGAAGTCGTCAAACTTTGCGAGCATAACGAAATCGATCCCAACCTTGCTTCTTGTGGTGCTAGAGTAACTTGGAATGGAACGATGGAATGGGATGAAGAAAAGCACACTGGTTCCACGGTGTTAGCTGTTGTACCAGATGAAGATAATCCCAATGAAGGTAGACTATTGCGGGAAATGGGCTATGCGGAGAAAGCTCCAGTTGCCGGACGTTATAAGATGGGTAGCGATGACACCTTAACTCTGACAACAGAGTACGAAACTATGTGGTCTGAGGAACGCCTTTGGTTTGCTAGTCCTAATTTGCGGATGCGAGTTGGTACTCTAAAGCGGTTTGGCGGTTTTAGCATGGCAACTTTGACAACTGAAATTCGCATGGGTGGCGGTAAATCAGTGACCAGTGACCAGTGACCAGTGACCAGTGACCAGTGACCAGTGACCAGTTATCATGGCTACGGATAACTGGTCACTGATATATGACTAATACGGCAGCCATTTTTTATAAAGCAGACGGGTTTGAAACTCGTGGAAAAAGACTCCTCGGTCGTCAAGCTGCAGGTGAAGGTTTTCTTAAAGCCTTAGTCCAGCATGGCACTGCGGAGTCTTTGTTCTGTTATACGGGAAGTTCAAATGAGTTTTCAGAATTCTGTCAACGCATCCAACCGTGGATGAAATCTCAGCGTAAAGTTCAGTGGCTCACATCTCACAATCCTCAACTTTTATCACAAGCAGGTACAATTTACCGTCCCGATCCGTTACTTTCTAAACAGGCATGGCAACGACGGTTTGTTGACCAAAACGCATACAGTATTTGTGGAGTGACTCATACGATTGCAAGTATTGGAGTTATGGAGGGGATTGGGGATTTCCTGATTGCCCCTCTTCAGCCTTGGGATGCTTTGATTTGCACATCTGTGGCGGTGAAAACTGCTGTTGAACGTCTCCTCAATACTTGGGCTGATTATTTAGCACAAAGGACGGGTGGCAGACCTAAAATTGAGTTTCAACTACCAATTATTCCTCTGGGTGTGGATTGTGATGCTTTTCCACAGGGAAATGTTGCAGCTTCCACTCGCAATCGTTTGCGTCAAGTGCTTGGTATTCCCCAAGATGAGATTGTTGTTTTATTTGTTGGACGGTTGTGTTTCTATGCGAAAGCTCATCCCGTACCAATGTATTTAGCTTTGGAAAAAGCAGCACAAGCGACTAAAACTAAAATTCATTTTATACAAGCAGGCTGGTTTGAAGATGAAAAAGAGGAAGCGAGTTTTAAAAGCAGCCCTCAAGTTTTTTGTCCATCTGTCAATTGTATTTTTGTAGATGGACGTAAACCAGAAATTCGTTCGGGAATTTGGTCTGTTGCTGATATTTTTATTTCTCTAGTTGATAATATTCAAGAAACTTTTGGATTGACTCCTATAGAGGCAATGGCTGCTGGTTTACCTGTTATTGTTTCTGATTGGGATGGTTATCAAGAATCGGTGCGTCATGAAATCGATGGTTGGAAAATTCCTACTCTTATACCGCCTCCTGGTTCTGCAAGGGATTTGGCTTTTGCTTATCTGAATGAAAGCGTGAATTACAGTTCTTATGTTGCTCATACCTCAATGGTAACAGCTGTAGATGTTGAGGCGGCGGCAAATGCGATCGCAACATTAATTACAAATCCCGAACTGAGGAAGCGTATTGGAGAAAATGGAAAGCAACGTGCTAGAGAGATATATGATTGGAAAGTCGTTATTGCGGCTTACGAGAACCTATGGCGAGAACTAGCAGAAATTCGCTCTACAGCAACACTTTCTGTTCCCATGCAGTCCAGTCAACCACCTTATCCTTTGTGTGACGATCCATTCGCGTTGTTTGCTCATTATCCAAATGCCAAGTTAACGAGTGAATTAGTTTTTGGGCTTGGTTCTATGGTAACTTGTTAGGAAAATAAATATGCAGGCAATGTAAGATAATACGTATTGCAAATTTTCCTCGTTTAATTTAAATGATTCATGCGTCGCGACTCAATCTTTTATAAACTGTTTCAACAATCCCCCTCACTGCTTTTTGAACTTTTGACAAATGCGCCAAGCAATACCAGTACATACCGATTTGATTCGGTAGCAGTCAAAGAACCTAAATTTGAGATTGATGGGGTATTTCTGCCACCAGAACATGAAGGCACAGGAGTTGTTTATTTCTGTGAAGTGCAATTTCAAAAAGACGAGCAACTTTACGAAAGGTTATTTGCTGAATCAGCGTTATATTTCTATCGCCAACGTGCGAGATTTAAAGACTGGCAAGCTGTCATCATCTACCCAACGCGCAGTCTTGAACAAAGTGATGTTTATCCTCACCGCACCTTACTCAACGGCGAGCAAGTACATCGGGTATATTTGAACGAGTTGGGTGATATCCGTTCCTTGCCCTTATGGGTAGCACTGATGGTACTTACCACTGTCAGTGAAGAACAAGCGCCAGAAGAAGCAAGGCGGGACTGGTTCAGAGGTATAATCGATAGCCATGTCTAGTCCTGCTCTGTCATACACCCCATGTAGCAACGCTTGTAAATCTACTAGTGGTTCTGTATCACCCTCTCGTAATGGTAGCGGAAACACAGGAATTGACTGCTGCAATCCAAAGGGGTATAAATCTGCTAGCGGACGGCGATCGCTACGACTCACCAATATTCTATAACTTGCTTGAATGCCATCATTTAAAATAGACATGGGTTTTCCCCCTCTCAGCAAATCAATTTCCACTAAATGAGTCAGACTGCTGAAAATCTTCTGACGCTTACTTTCATATGCTAGCCGTCCTTCTCTCGATCGCTTATTTTTAGGTGAAAGAAGTTCAATTGCTGTTATAACTTCACCCGTTCCCACCTTTCGTATTGACAAAAATCCCTCCCGTACTTCTTCTAGCATGGGTACTCCCACTGTAATGGGTGTTATTGGAGGTGAAGCTACTGCAATGTTGGCTTCCTCTTTACCACCACTTAAACTTCGTCCCACAGATACATCTGGAATACCAATTAATACAGAGTCTTCCTCTGTTGTTTGATAAACTCGTTTTTCAATAGCAACTCTGTACTTAGGACGTCAATCAGGAGCTAGTGCATCAGTAATAGCTACTATTAAACGACTGTGAACTTCTGACCACATTTCTGAATCTTCTAAATAGGGATTCATTCCAGGAAAAGGTGAAGGCATAATACTAATTCGTAATGCACAGAAAATTCAAATTAAATTTGTAACAAACGAGCAAGCGACTGTGGTAATGGAAGTACGATCGCAATTAACACAACCATTGCAAACAATCCCCCGATATCGCGTTTGTTATCCAAATCGCTAACATCATTGAGAGCGGGTTCATCAATCAGTGGTAAGAACAACAAGATAACCGCCCACAAGAAAAACTCTTGCTGAACTAAGGAAAGTAGCAGCAGTAACAAGCGAGAAATTTGACCGATGACGACTGCTGTTCTTTGCCCAAATATAGCGTGAACGATGTGACCTCCATCAAGTTGTCCCACTGGCATTAAATTCAATGCTGTAACTATCAATCCTAAAAACCCTGCAACTGCTACTGGGTGCAAATCGATAGCTGATGAAGCTGTTAACTGACTTCCCAAGGCTAATTTTGAAATTATTGCTAGTAATATGGAGTAGTTGGGATTTAGAGCATCGGGGTTTAAAATACCCGTTTTTTCTGACATTGGCACGACTGCGGAATTTGCCAAACCCCAAAAGAGTAAAGGTAAAGTTGCCACAAAACCTGCTACAGGTCCCGCTATACTCACATCAAATAAAGCTTTGCGATTGGGAATTGGACTCCGCATCTGGATAAATGCTCCAAAGGTTCCCAGAAAGAAGGGCATGGGGATAAAGTAAGGTAGAGTTGCACGAATTTTGTAAGACCGTGCTGCGAGATAGTGACCTAGTTCGTGGATACCTAAAATGGTTATGAGTGCCAGAGCATAGGGTAAACCTTTCAATAACTCAGTAGGGTTAGCTTGCCATGTTGTAGTGGCGACACCAGCAATTCTAGTTCCTACAAAAGTCGTGCATAGCAATGTGACAGCTAATAGCATGGCAGCTAACCCTGGTCTTGTCAGTTTTTCGCTGCCTGTATTTGACTTGCTTTTGGAAGTTTGAGTATTGGGAACAAGTACAAAGAAAGGTTTACCATTGAGACCTTCTTGAAAAATAATTAAGAAGCGATCGCCAAATTGTGCTTCGATATTTGCCTTAATCCTTTGGTAAGCATTAGTTGGTGAAGTTCTTAACTGACCGCGACAAACAACAGCCTGAGGTCGATACTCAATGTTTTGAATGTAGTATACAGACCAGGGAAAACAATTTCGCAGTTGGGTTTCTTCCGATGGTTCGATGGGACGCACTGGCACTGGTTCTGCGATAGGATCTACATCCAATTGTAACTCTTGCAATGCTGGAGTTTTTGGAACTTCTGCTTCAACCTGCGTTTCTTGAAGCGAACGACGCCCCCACTGAAACAAAAACCAGTATAATACGGGACATAGAATGAGCGGCCAAATCATGAGCGCTCTTGGTGGTGGTTGTTGTCCTCCGTAGATTGCAGTCCAAGCAGTCCATAGCAAAGCCGGGGTCATTAAAACCAACCATAATAACCAGACTGGTGTTTTGGTTAGTTTAGCGACACTACGCTGAACCATTAAGTAAGTAATGAGTCCCAATAGAAGAAGAAACCAAAAAGTCATGCTATCTTCGGTTATTTTAATATGTTAATTTTGGCTTGCGGTCACAAAAATGACCATTAGCGTATATTGTAAGTGTAATTTTTTACAACTCCTCCACAATAACAGTTTTCCTCATGTGTCCCTTGCCTCAAGAGTCAAGCAATACAGCCAAATTGCCACGAGCAATTTTCTCCCATGAAGTCCCAGTGGTCGGAAGCCTCGATTCAGACCTCTCGCCTGGTACAACCATTTTTGCATTTCCACCAAATAGAGACACATTAGGGGGGACTGCTTATTTTATTGTAAGAAACGAAGGCAATATCCTGATCGATTGTCCTGCAATTGATACAATAAATCAGGATTTTTTACATTCTCATGGGGGCATCAGTTATTTCTTTGTTACCCATCGAGGGGCAATTGGTAAGGCTGAAGAAATTCAACGAGTTTTTAACTGCAAAATTTTGATTCAAGAACAAGAAGCTTATTTGTTACCTGGCTTAACAGTTTCTACCTTTGGTCAGGAATTCTCTTTAGATTCAACAGTACGGATAATTTGGACACCCGGTCACTCTCCCGGTTCTTCCTGCCTTTACTATAAAGGGAACGGAGGTATACTGTTTTCTGGTCGTCATCTTCTGCCTAATTTACAAGGCGAACCGATACCGTTAAAGACTGCTAAAACCTTTCACTGGTGGCGACAAGTTGAGAGTACCAAATTGCTGTTAAATAACTTTACAAAAGAAACACTCCAATACATTTGCCCTGGTGCCAATACTGGTTTTCTTCGGGGACAACGTTTCATTGACAATGCTTATGAACGGCTGAGGGATTGGGAGTCCCCAATCCCCAGTCCCTAACCTCTAGCCACTACCGCATTTTTTTTCAACAGTTGAACGGCTGCTTGATACTGGGTATCTGCTTCTGTACCAACTTGTTCGCGGGTGAGGGATTCTGTGGGAATTTGCATATCGGGTTGAATTCCTAGTTTGTTGATATCATGATGGTTGGGAGTTTCATATTTAGCAATGGTTACAGCTAAGCCAGCACCATTTGATAGCTCAAATAATGACTGGATTAACCCTTTTCCGAAGGTGGTTTCTCCGACTAACAGGGCGCGTTTATTGTCTTGTAATGCTCCTGCTAAAATTTCACTGGCACTCGCGGTTCCTTGATTCACCAAAACCACTAGGGGGTCATTGGTTAGCGCCGGACCGAAGGCATCAAAACTTCCCTGTATTCCTTGGCGATTAACGGTGTAGACAACAGTACCGGAGTTCAACCACAAACGAGCTATCTCAATTCCTGCTTGTAACAGTCCACCAGGATTATTTCTCAAATCTAAAATGTAGGCATTAGCGCCTTTTTTTTCTAGACTAGAAATAGCGTGTGCCAACTCCATTGGAGCATTGGCATTAAATTGTGTGAGGCGAATGTAACCTATGGACGTTCCTTGGGGAGATGTGCGTAATTCCGCAATCACTGGGTTGAGCGAAATGCGATCGCGCACTAGCTGAACTTCTAACTCTCTCCCTGCATCTCGTTCTATCAGCAGCGTGATGGCACTACCAATTGGTCCCCGCATTCTAGTTGCTGCTTCGTCAAGGGTTAAATTCTCTGTGGAAAACCCTTCGATTTTGAGAATGCGATCGTGCGGTCTAATCCCAGCTTTTTCTGCTGGCGAACCAGATATAGGAGCGACCACTTCCAACTTACCTGTTTCGGGATTAAGAGCAATTTGTAATCCCACCCCCGTCAGTTCCCCAGAGGTGTTTACCTGTAAACTGCGGTACTGTTCCGGGTTAAGAAACCGGGTAAAAGGGTCATCAAGGCTCTTAAGCATTTTCTGAATGACCGTGTAAGCCGTTTGGTCGTCTTTAATTGGCTTTTCTAGAGCCTTCTGCCTTACTGTTGCCCAGTTCTGATGATTGAATGTCTCATCCAAGTATGTACGACTAACAATTCGCCACGCTTCTGATATCAACTTCTGTTGTTCGGTCATTGCTGTCGCTGGTTGACAAAAGCTGCAAAAGCCCAACCAAAAAGCGACGAAGAATGACAATCCTACTCGAAAAACTTGTTTGTGCATGAACGCCATATTCACTATCACTTCAACCCAAATTGCCAGAATGAGATCGGCTAGTTTGCATTTGTGAAATCATCTCTCGACTATGTTACTTTTTTTATAGAAGTGATGCATCGCTGTCATCAACCTTTCTCACCGTTAGATTCAGCACGCAGTCACTATCGACCAACCCCAACCTCTGCTTCGTGTCCATCTCCTGATGGCGATCGGTCACTGACAGAACGCAATACATTCCCTCTAGTCAGAGTGTAAAGTTTTTTTTAAACTATTAACACTCTGACAATTGAAAAAGCAAATGAGGATAAATACTCTTTGCTCAAATCCCAAAGTCGGAACTAGGGGAAAAGTCTGGGCGAAGCATAGCTAACAAGCGAAGTCAAGTTCAGAACTTTAAATAGATTTATCAACCGCGAGTCAATTTTAGGAATTTGAGATTGTATGGCCAACGTTTACGACTGGTTTGAGGAGCGTCTGGAAATTCAGGCGCTCGCTGACGACGTAACCAGCAAGTACGTCCCTCCCCACGTCAACATCTTCTACTGCCTGGGTGGAATCACACTGACGTGCTTTCTCATCCAGTTTGCTACTGGATTTGCCATGACATTCTACTATAAGCCAACCGTTGCGGAAGCTTATTCTTCGGTGCAGAACATCATGACTGATGTCAACTTCGGCTGGCTGATTCGCTCCGTGCATCGCTGGTCTGCCAGCATGATGGTGCTGATGATGATTTTGCACACCTTCAGGGTTTACCTAACGGGCGGTTTCAAAAAGCCCCGCGAACTAACCTGGGTAACTGGTGTCATCCTCGCCGTGATTACCGTTTCCTTCGGTGTGACTGGTTACTCTCTACCTT
>NZ_BAACAP010000181.1:0-55760 GCF_045865695.1 Scytonema hankhaensis NUACC26 | reverse complement strand
GGTACCACTCTGACTCCATCTCGAACTCAGTTGTGAAACATTGATGCGGCGACGATAGTTGGCGGGTAGCCGCCCGCGAAAATAGCTCGGTGCCAGGTTCTATACATCGCAAAGCCCTCTCCTTTAGCTACAACTAGGAGAGGGTTTTGTTTTAAGTATTTATTCTCTTCCCGCCAGAAGATTACCTAAACACCTAGGTGGGGCTATGCCCTACAAAGCGCTTTGTAGGGCATAGCCCCACCTACAAAGATCGGTAATTTTAAAGCTGAAAGGTATGCTATTACTCCCTTTTGGCTCTAAAATTACCGATTCTTGTAGGCATTTTTAATCTCATAGATCTGAAAGATCTGAAAGAAAAGTTTCTTAACGTAAGTTCGACGGTACTTAAAAGCAATAGGATAGGGCAAACGCATCTTAATTTTAGAGTGAAAATCACTCCTGGTGCGGTTATAGCTTCGCCTAGACCTATTGACAGCGACCAATCTCTCAGTTCTGCAGCAACATTGTTACATATTTTTTGATGTCCCCAATGTGGTGCTCTCGTCGCAAACAACTCTTCATCAAAATTTTTGTAACGATTACCGTTATGAAGCAATAGCTCTTAATCTGTCGTCGTCCATCGCACTGGTTCATCAGTACTTTAGCTCATAAAGTCTTCCTTATATGAAGGAATACTGTTATTGTAATCATCTATGTATCTGCCAAATATTCATTTCTGAGAAAATCCTCATCCCTAACCCCTACTCCCTAAATTTTGACAACACTGTTTTACGCAAAAATGCTTCCTGAGAAACAGTATCTTGTTCTCTGAATTGCTAGAATTAACAACCGTTACATTCTTATAAGGAGGCAAAACCCATTACTACACTACATAACAGTCGGTTTCCAATAACAAAACATTTGGTATCTACACATACAAATGATTGTGTTAAATTAACTACTGGAATTACTGGATTTTTGACGAACCACAGTTGATAAATTAACTTAGCAATTGCCCTGGCATAACATAACGTAGGTATGCAACACTGCCCCCCAGCGATTCAAATGGATTGGATTAGCTTGCTCAAGTCCCAACAAGCTGATTTCCTTCAAAGAGTAAAAAAACCTAAAACTTACGACCTATCTTTGCTAGAAAGTCAAGTCAAAGGATGCCACAGCGAAATTATGGCCTTTTGGGGCGAATCCTTGGCAAAACTGCTGGAAATTGCTCGCCAACAAGCAGAAATTGTTGCCAAAAATCCTCCCGATATACCGCCTGATTATCCCGAACCTCCAGATTGGGCAATACCTTTTCCAGAATACTTTCAACAACAAGCAGAGGATTACCTTCTTCGAGAGCAAATTGTAGACCGTGTAATTAGCGATCGCTTGGGGAAACAAATCAAAAAAGTGCCTCAAGATGTTGTCAAAAACATGGTTTTGGACGATGAAGGCAATTTGCGCGGAGAAAGTAAATTTCATTACGTGCTTGCCAACAACTCCAAACTCAGTATTCAAGTTCACGTTGCTGATGGAGAAAGCTTCAATGGTATTAAGAAAGACAAAATAAGATGGACGATCGCTCAAGAGGACTTAAAAAATCACAGAGTCTTGGTTTTTCTATGTTTATTTTATCCATTTACAGGTAAACGTGGCTACGAAAAACAAGCAGTCATTGCGGGCTTTCTACCTACAGATCGCATTGAATTGAGCGAGCCAAAGCTTCAGATCGCTCCAAGTCATTTACTATACGCTGGGGGCTTGGGTTGGTATTTAGAATCTTTAGCTACTAAAAAAGACACTAGACAAATATTAGACGACTTTACCATAGCGGAAACCACTCAAACACTCGCGCCCGAACACGAGCTTAAAAGTATAATAGGAGACTGGGAGTGTTGGCAGACCCTGAAGGGGCATACACGGGGAATTAATTGTCTTGCTTTTAGTTACAGGGGTCATAACGGCAATGCTTTACCTATAGTAGCCAGTGGTAGTCGTGGAGAAACTAAACTGTGGGATTTAACTAGAGGTGAATTAGTAGGAACTTTATCAGAATATCCTTGGACTGTTTCCGGTCTAGTAGATGAAGTGAATGCTCTCGCTTTTAGTCCAGATGGGCAAACTTTGGCTAGTGGAGGGGCAGACTCGACGATCAAAATTTGGCACGTAGGCGCACAAGACTTAATAGATATTATGCACAAGCATAATGGAATGGTACGCTGCGTTGCCTTTACTCCTGATGGGCAGACACTGGCAACTGGGGGAGACGATCGCAAAATCATGTTTTGGGACTTAACAGAACGTCAGGTGACAACTGCCCTATCTTTGGATGATACTGCAGCCCATTCCCTAGTTCTCAGTTCTGATGGCAAAACACTCATCACAGGTAGCTACCGCAAAATTAAAGTATGGTGCATCTCTCGTCAAAGGGGAGTCTCAACTTTTGACTCAGAGTTAGTCCACTCCCTGACAGGTCACGCTCACATTGTTCGTGCCTTGGCAATAACTGCAGATGGCAAAATTTTGATCAGTGGCAGTCGCGATAAAACAATCAAAATTTGGCATTTAGAAACAGGTGAATTACTGCGTACCCTCAAAGGACATAGAGATGGAGTGTATGCGATCGCGCTCAGCCCCGACGGAGAAATTATCGCTAGTGGCAGTGCCGATAAAACCATCAAGTTGTGGCATCTAGAAACGGGTGAACTACTAGGTACTTTTGCAGGTCATACACACACCGTGACAGCAGTTGCATTCACAACCTCTGGAGAACTGTTAGTCAGCGGGAGTTTAGATAAAACCATTAAAATTTGGCAGAGGAGCTAATAGACAGTGACCAGTGACCAGTAAAGACAGAAAAATGCGGATGAAACAGAATATAATCTGCGTCCATCCGCGTTCATCTGCGGTTAAAATATTAAACCAACAGAGTTTGCATCAAAGGCTTATCCTCAGATATCTTCCCACTCCGCAACCATTCATCCAACTCAGCAGGTACTTTTGCCAGAGCAAGACGTTCCCGCAAAGCATTCCCTTCAAGAATTTCTTTTTGCAACAATTCTTGTGCGGTTTCCTCTAACAGATCCCGGTTTTCATGCAGAATACTCAAAGCAATGTGGTGGGCATTATCCACAATTTGCTTCACCTCACGGTCAATTTCTTCCGCTACTTTTGGACTAATAGCACGACGCGGGTTACCGTAACCTTCCAGGAACTGTTGTTGAATCTTCTCAAACGCTACAGGACCCAAGCGCTCGCTCATACCATACAAAGTCACATAACGTTCTGCCAAATCGGTCGCCTTTTGAATGTCATCGCTCGCACCAGTTGACACCTTACCAAAAACAGTTTCTTCAGCAGAACGTCCACCCAACAGAATTGCAATGCGACCTCGAATTTCATCTTCTATCATCAAGAAGCGATCTTCCTCCGGCATCTGAATCGTATAACCCAACGCTCCCACACCGCGAGGCACAACAGATATTTTCTCAACCTTACCAGAACCGGGCATCAAAGCACCGATAATGGCGTGACCCACTTCATGATATGCAACAGTCTTCTTCTCAGTTTCATTCAACACGCGAGAACGTTTTTCCAAACCAGCCACAACACGCTCAATAGCTTCGTTGAAATCAGCCATTATGACCGCTTGTCTATTTTGCCGCGCCGCAAGGAGTGCAGCTTCATTGACAAGATTGGCTAAATCTGCTCCAGCAAATCCAGGTGTTTTCATAGCGATGTTACCCAAATCCACGTCTTCAGCCAACTTGACATTTCTAGCGTGAACTTTGAGAATCGCTTCTCGACCACCTTTATCAGGGCGATCGACAACAACTTGACGATCGAAACGACCGGGGCGACGCAATGCTATATCAAGAACTTCCGGACGGTTAGTAGCAGCGATAATGATAACACCAGTATTGGCATCAAAACCATCCATTTCAGTGAGTAACTGGTTGAGGGTTTGTTCTCGCTCATCATTACCACCACTAAAAGGACTAGCACCACCGCGAGATTTACCTAGTGCATCTAATTCATCAATAAAGACAATGCACGGAGCTTGTTGCTTGGCTTGCTCAAATAGATCGCGTACTCGTGCAGCACCCACACCAACAAAAAGTTCGATAAACTCAGAACCAGAAATGCTAAAGAAAGGCACAGCTGCTTCACCAGCAATAGCTTTTGCTAAGAGTGTTTTACCCGTTCCAGGCGGTCCAACAAGCAGAACACCTTTAGGAATTTTAGCTCCCAAACGAGTATATTTGTCAGCATTTTTGAGAAAATCAACAATTTCTTCTAATTCAGCTTTGGCTTCATCAACACCAGCAACATCAAGAAATTTTACACCAGTGCTACCTTCTGAATAAATGCGAGCTTTGCTCTTACCCACTGTTAACGCAGCAGGACCACCTCCCTGACGATTGAGTAGAAAGCCCCAAATTCCAAAGAAAATTAACGGCGGTGCAACCCAACTGAGGAGAGTTCCAATCCAACCATTTTGGTTAGGTGGCGGTGCAGCAAACTCTACATGATTATCGCGAAGAATTTTTGGTAAGTCCAAGTCAATGGCAATTGGTGTAGTACCAAGTACCTGTTGAACTGGTTTACCATCCGAGTCTTGAGTTTTAAGAACATATTCAATCCTCTCATTACCCACAATCGCGCGCTCGACCTTACCTGCTTGTACTTGAGCGATAAAGTCACTGTAGGGAACCTGTGGTAACCTAGGACCGAAAAAGTTGGGAACAATAAAGTTAAGTAATAAAAGAAGAGTCAAAAGAATCAACAAGCTACCACCAAACTGACGGATCTTTGGTGGTTTGATTTGACGTTTTTTATTAGTTTCTACCGGCATTTTTATTTTTTGATAATGGTTAGTGGTATACATTCACTATCCATTAACTATTATTATGGTAAACTCTTGTTTCGTAACTTTACGACAAAATCAATGCAAATTACCGTACTTGTGCCACAATTATGCAAAATCAGCTTGGATTTGTGTTAAAAGTATTTTTACTCTCTGCCGCACTCTCTGTTTTAATTAAATACGCTTCTCCAAGTCCGCTAATTCCTGCGACAGCGACCAATGCTTTGATTATCGTTTTATTTCCATCCCTCGCTATGGCAGGTCTTCTACTATGGAGGCAAAAACAAGATTAGTTTGTCAACCCCGAGCCAAAGAACTTGCTAAAATTATCTAGCTTGGTTTGCAAGTAGTCAGTAAAAAAGCTGATAATAATTGAAAACAAAACTAACTGCTTTAAGATACCGCAGCTCGTGAGGAGCCAGGAGTCAGGAGTGAACTTAGGTCAGTGGATTGGCTTAATTGCCATCGTTCTTGCATTGTATATTTTGTGGCAAATTAGGGAAGTACTATTACTGATATTTGCTGCAGTTGTATTGGCAACTACCTTGAATCGTTTGGCTCGACGGTTCCAACACTCAGGAGTTAAACGCGGAATCGCTATACTGCTTTCCGTTGGTATCTTTATTGCTCTGATTGTCGGCTTTTTCTGGTTAATTGTGCCACCATTTGCAGATCAATTCCAAGAACTAACCAGACAAGTTCCTAGGGGTTTGGAGCTTTTTAACACTTGGTTAGATCAAGCCAGAGGTCGTCTTCCACAACAGCTAACTCAGTATATCCCCGATATAAGTACTTTAACTAAAGAAGCACAGCCCATTATTAATCGAGCTGTAGGCAGTTCCTTCGCTTTTGTCTCTAGTTCTTTAGAAGTTGTACTGAAGATTTTGCTGGTGTTAGTTCTAACAGGAATGTTTTTGTCCGATCCTTTGGCTTACCGCAAAGTTTTTGTAAGATTGTTTCCTTCCTTTTACCGACGGCGAGTTGACGGAATTTTAGATCGATGTGAAGTATCTTTGGAGGGCTGGGTTACAGGTGCTTTCATTGCTATGAGTGTAGTAGGGCTGATGAGTGCCATTGGCTTATCTATACTGCGGGTGCGATCGGCTCTTGCTTTAAGTGTTTTAGCAGGATTTTTGAATTTAATTCCCAACCTTGGCCCTACCATGAGCGTTATACCCGCTATGGCGATCGCTCTACTAGATGCGCCGTGGAAAGTACTTGCTGTCTTCATTCTCTATTTTGTCATTCAGCAAGTAGAAAGTAACTTTATCACGCCAGTTGTCATGGCGCATCAAGTGTCGCTGCTACCAGCAATCACTTTAATTTCCCAGTTATTTTTTGTCACATTTTTTGGTTTCCTAGGGTTGTTTTTAGCGTTACCCTTGACCGTTGTTGCTAAGATCTGGGTACAGGAAGTCCTGATTAAGGATGTTTTAGATAGATGGGGCAAAGATTCTAGTAGAGAAACTGAGTTTGTGATAGTTTCTGATAAGCCCGAAGACAAAGAACCAGAAGAAAATCCAGTAGATGGTGAAGATCGAACAATCAACTAATAATTTGTCAAGAAATTCTAAAAAAGTATTTATAAAAGTTTCATAAATTTTCTTTCATAAAACTTTCACTATAAATTCACACAGCTTAATTATACTTAAGCGATCGTAATCTACTCCTATATATCTTACAACAGGGAATGAAAAGAATTCTTTTCCGATGTCCTATGCCAATTGCCCATGGCACCATTTTCTATACAGATTGCAAATGAGTCCCGTAGCAACCTAAGCTTTAAAGATGTTTTTTCCTAGTTTATGACCGGAAACACTCAGGTTATGGATTTATGGTAACAAAAGTATCAGCACCAAAACCTACACTGTCAACCATTGATGCGATCGCCTTGATTGTAGGTATGGTAGTAGGTGCAGGCGTCTTTCAAACACCAGCCTTAGTAGCAGCGAATACGGAGAGTTCGGGAATAGCACTATTAGCATGGTTACTTGGTGGAATCATGTCTTTCATAGGTGCTCTTTGCTACGCCGAATTAACAACAGCCTATCCCCATACAGGTGGAACATATCATTACCTGCTACGTGCTTTTGGTAAAATTCCCGCGTTTCTCTTTGCTTGGGCAAGAATGACTGTTATCCAAACAGGTTCTATTGTTCTCATGGCTTTTGTATTTGGAGATTATGCTTCCCAACTACTGCGTTTAGGAGAATACTCTTCAGCTATTTATGCCGTAGGAGTAGTCCTTTGTCTCACAGGTTTAAACATTCTCGGCGTTCAGCAAGGCAAGCAGACACAAAACTGGCTAACAATTGCAAAAGTTTTAGGATTGCTACTCGTTGTCATTGTTGGTATCGCTTTCGCTAAGCCTGAAGTTGTGAGCAATCCAACAGCGTCACCTCCCCAAACTGAATTAGGGTTAGCAATGGTCTTTGTACTCCTGACTTATGGAGGGTGGAATGAAGCTGCTTATATCTCAGCTGAAGTACGCCACGGCAAACGAAACATGGTACGAGTGCTGCTCGGAAGTATTGCTCTGATCACAATTATATACTTGTCGATCAACGTTGCGTACCTACAAGGCTTAGGACTAGCAGGCTTGGCGGGGTCAGAAGCACCTGCAGCCGATCTAATGCGCCGCGCTGTGGGAGAAAATGGTGCAAAGTTTGTAAGTATTCTTGTTGCCGTTTCAGCTTTAGGTGCTGCTAATGCAACTATTTTTACTGGAGCGCGGACAAACTATGCCTTGGGACAGGACTTTTCCATATTTGGCTTTATGGGACGTTGGCAAGAGCGCGGAAGTACCCCAATTAATGCTTTATTAGTTCAAGGGGCAATTTCTCTGGGGTTGGTCATACTTGGTGCTGCCACGCGCAAAGGGTTTGCAACAATGGTAGACTATACAGCTCCTGTATTCTGGTTCTTCTTTCTACTGTCTGGAGTTGCGCTGCTTGTCCTGCGTTCTAAAGAACCAGATGTGCTTCGTCCTTTTCGTGTACCTGCTTATCCCTTAATACCATTGCTATTTTGCGCCATTTGTGGTTACCTACTTTACTCAAGCGTAACTTACGCGGGTATTGGAGGCATCATTGGTGTCGTAGTTTTATTAACGGGCATTCCCTTGCTATTTTTTAACCGCAAACGATCTACTTCTACAAACTTGTAAGCAAATGGAGAAAGAGATTATGCAATCGCGATCGCTCTTCAAAGTATTCTTAACAGTTGTTAGTGTTAGCAGTCTAGTGCTAGCTAGTTGTAGCCCACAAGAAGTAAGTTCTCAAGAAAAAAGCGAGACATCTTCTTCTGCAGTTGAAGTTCAGCAATCCTCTTCCACAACTGAAACAGCACAAAAGCAACCAGATGTGGTCTATGTACCAACACCACAAGAAGTAGTAGATAAAATGCTGGAAGTTGCTAAGGTAACAAAAAATGACGTTCTGTACGACCTTGGTAGTGGGGATGGACGCATTCCCATAACAGCCGCCAAAAAATTTGGAACTAGAGGCGTTGGTATAGATATTGACCCAAAACGGGTCGAAGAGGCTAACGAAAATGCGAAAAAGGCAGGAGTCACTGACAAGGTGACCTTCCGCCAACAAGACCTTTTTACCTCTGACTTTAGCGAAGCAACAGTGGTAACTCTCTACTTGCTACCGGAACTCAATCTCAAGTTAAGGGATCAGTTATTTAGGCAACTTAAACCTGGTACGCGCATCGTATCTCATGCCTTCGATATGGGTGATTGGAAACCAGAGAAAACATTGCAAGTAGGTGGTAGACAAGTTTACTACTGGACGATTCCAGCCAAAAAACCAACTAATCTTCAGTGAGCAGTGACCAGTGACCAGTGACCAGTGACCAGTGACCAGTGACCAAGTAGGGTGGGCATTACCCACCAATCAACACTATGTGGAGGGCAATGCTCACCCATAGCGGTCGTACTAGTAACAATGGCAAGGTTGGCGTTTAGTTGCAACTTTACAAGTGAATTAGATTATTTTCTTGTGGTGTGGGCGTCCTCGCTCGCCTTCTCATCTATGTACGGGCGGGGACGCCCGTACCACACCATCATTTATTCTCTAAGTACCACACCATTTTTCATCCTCCAACATGAATGGCAGGACGTCTTTCTCTGTTCTTCTCAGCTTTGCGAAGCACTTCACGAGTGACAACAGGAATATCGCCCTCACCAAACAGGATAAAACGTAGCAAATACTTGATTGGGTTACCCTCTGCCCAACCAAAGTAGGCATGAGGTATCTTACCCGTGCGATCGCGAAGATAAATAAGTATAGCAGCAATAGCGTTAGGTACAGCAGCACTCTCAGCACGTAAAATCCGGTAACTGCCAACTTCTACGCCTTTCACTCTAATTATGTTGGCAAATTCCGAAGCATCGGATACTGAAACTTCTAGAAAGAGAATTGGATCGGTAGGTGGAATATGGTTGTCTTCGCGCACCTCTTTCTCTTTTAAAAAATATTCTTGCACATCGCCTTCATTCAATCGATTTGCAATGAGTTTTATTGTACCTTGGCTCTGTTCTGCGATAAAGCGATCGGCAATTTCGTCTATTTCAACGCGCTCTACACGTAACTCAGTTGAACGCCAAACACGCGAGATCAAAGAGGTGAAGATAATAGTCATAATAAAGAACGTCGCTATTCTAATCCCTTCAGGTCTTTCAATAGTATTTACAATAGTTGTGTATATAAACACCAATGTAATAATTGCAAAAGTAAAGACTTTCCCCTTTGCTCTCCGGTGGTAGGCTGATAAAGTGACTGCAAATGCCGCCGTACTTATCAAAACAAGTACGCCTGTAGCATAGGCTCCGCTTTGAGCTTCGACATTCGCTTTAAAGATAATAGTGACAACAAAGGCAATAACTGTATAGACTAATACTAAAGGTCGCGATGCTAATGCCCAACTTGGTGCCATACCATATCTTGGTAGGTAGCGGGGTACGATATTGAGAAGACCCGCCATTGCAGATGCGCCTGCAAACCATAGAATTGCGATCGTACTGAGATCGTAAATTGTGCCAAAGCCGTTGCCAAGATAAGTATGTGCTAGGTAAGCAAGAGCACGCCCGCTTGCTTTGCCCCCTGCTTTAAATTCTTCTGGTTGAATCAGTAGAGTGGTTATCGAGCTGCTTGCAAGTAAAAAGAAGCTCATGATTAATGCAGCAGCTGTAAGTAACTTATATGTATTGCGAATGCGACCTTTGACTTGTTGTGGGGCATCGTTGCTACTGCCTCGCACTAGAGGCATAACGGCAACGCCTGTCTCAAAACCGGATAATCCCAACGCTAACTCTGGAAATAGCAGAATGGCTACCCCAAGCATGAGTAGGGGATTTTGATGTGTGGCAAAAAGTGTAGTTTGCCAATCAGTAATAACCGATGGACGATTGATAATTTGATACAAACCAACAAGAATGACAATGAAGTTTAATAATAGGTAAACTACAACCAGAAAGACTGCAATGCCGATCGCTTCTCGGAACCCTCTAAGAAACACTGCACCAAGCATTGCTACAAGTATTAGAGTAATAGCGATCGTCTGGTTATGAAACCAAGCTGGTACGAGGGGATTTTCGATGATGTGAGCTGTAGCATCAGCTGCTGAGAGAGTAATGGTAATAATGAAGTCCGTTGCCACAAAGCCAAGCAGACAAAGCACGAGGAATTTCCCTTGCCACCAGGGAAGCAAATTTGCAAGCATTGCGATCGACCCTTCACCATTAGGACTTTGAGCTGCAACGCGACGGTAGATCGGTAACGCTCCAAATAGTGTCAATAACACTAAAATGAGGGTAGCAAGGGGAGAAAGAGCACCCGCCGCCAATGCTGCAATACCCGGTTGGTAACCAAGTGTCGAGAAATAATCTACCCCTGTCAGACACATCACTTGCCACCAAGGATGGTTGCGATGAGCTTCTTCCTTACGGTAAGGTCCGCCTTTTTCTTTTCGGTCTTCTTGGAGCAGCCAGTGAACGATCTGTCTGCCGAGCCGTTTTGTGAGAACGATTGGTTTCGCCATCAAACACTTGCTGCTTCTATATAATAGTTGGAGATGTAATACACCTTCGAGTTTATTTTACTATAAGAATCTTCTGAATTACTCCGAATTGGTATAAAGCCCTACAGGAAGCATCCCGTTTTGGCAGAATGCCTCAGAATAGAATTCTGGAGCTACGCAAACAAAGCTTGCCGACCCAGGCTCCACTAAGTTCGCGTCGGCGGTGAGTCCAGCGCTGCAGGCGGTGAGACCAGTGCGCCTATGAGGGTTTCCCTCCATAGGCAACTGGCGAACCCGGAGGGGTTTCCCGCGACCACCGGAACTGGCGTATAGCTCTTACGGGCATAGTTTTCAGCCGAAGCGGAGCGTGGGCTTTGTGCTTAGCGTCTCCGGCTCTGAGATACCCGGAGGGACTTGATTTGTATAGCTGTGATTTCAATCGCTTGATGTTTTTTCCAAATTGGGATGCTCCCGCCCTACAAAGCTTTTTGTGAAATTCTATCTTGTAACTATCTTTACAGAGAATTGTAATCTTCATTAATTCTCAAGAAAGATGCTTTAGAGAAATGAAGGTGTTTAGCTTGTTATGAAACATCAAATCTACAAACAGTTATGTTTCGAATTCCTCAAGACAATCTGTCTGTTTCTCCTGAGTATAACGAATTTATTCAAGAGTACTATACATTCCTAAAGTACTCTATGGAAGTCTCAAAACTTCTTGTATTAATTACAACTTTAAAGGGGGGGGGAAACACTCAACTTTTTTTTTCTCGTGCAGGCGTCACAAGCCCATTTAGCTGCTACGAGTGCGTATATACGCCTTGTGGAAATATATGAGCAGATGATTCAAAAATACTGGAATAATAGCCACTGTTAATTGCCATGATGTATACAAGATTACTTATTCCTAGTTATATCTTCTGTGCGAGGTGCAATAGTTTGCTCGCTAACAGAATAGATAAGAGGAGCAAATCTTAGTTTGTATTCGCCCCTGAAACCAATCGGGGGTTTTCTATATTGCAAGTACAAAAAAAGCCTCTTAAGATATTTCAGAAGCTTTGAGAAAAATATATAGCAGTCCTAAATCATATATAAGAAAATTAGATCCCCGACTTATTAAAGGATGCTGTTCGCTCTTGATGGATCTGTCCCCGACCTCGTTCC
Organism: Scytonema hankhaensis NUACC26; assembly: GCF_045865695.1. Lineage (NCBI taxonomy): Bacteria > Bacillati > Cyanobacteriota > Cyanophyceae > Nostocales > Scytonemataceae > Scytonema > Scytonema hankhaensis. The sequence goes on along the minus strand of NZ_BAACAP010000181.1, from coordinate 43,726 downwards.
CAGACTCAGCCTGGGAATGTCTTAGGGGAGGCGGAGCCTCCGGTGTTAATTTGTTACACGAGGCGGAGCCTCGCTGTCTGCATTCCCAGGCTCAGCCTGGGAACGAGGAGTATTGATATAGTAACTACCAAAATAAACTAGGTATCAAAAACTAAGCATTGACAACTTCGCCTCCATTGGGATGCAGAATTTGACCTGACATATATGAAGAGTCTTGAGAAGCCAGGAACACATAACAAGGAGCGACTTCTTCTGGTTGTCCGGCTCGTTGCATAGGAACTTGAGTGCCAAAACTCTTTACCTTTTCTTCAGGAAAGGTTGAGGGAATCAAGGGAGTCCAGATGGGACCGGGAGCAACGCCATTGACACGGATACCCTTCTCAAGCAGAGATTGCGACAGAGAACGAGTAAAAGCAACGATCGCGCCCTTAGTTGCTGAGTAATCTAGCAGTTGAGGACTGCCTTTATAGGCGGTGACTGAAGTGGTATTGATAATAGCACTCCCTTCTTTAAGATGTGGCAGAGCTGCTTTAGTCATAAAGAACATACCAAAGATATTGGTGCGAAAAGTACGCTCCAATTGCTCGGCTGAGATGTCTTCAATGCTCTTTTGTGGATGCTGTTCGGCAGCGTTATTAATCAGAATATCTAGATGTCCAAACTGATTAACTGTTTGCTGTATCGCTTCTTGGCAAAACGGTTCGCTTCCGACATCTCCTTTAATCAACAGACAATGCTTACCTTCAGCTTCCACAAGTCTCTTTGTTTCTTCTGCATCCTGCTGTTCGCTGAGATAAACAATAGCTACATCTGCCCCCTCTCTAGCAAAGAGGATGGCTGTTGCGCGACCAATACCGCTATCACCACCTGTAATTAACGCTACTTTACTTTCTAACTTGCTACTGCCTTTGTATTGAACGCTTTGAGATTGGGGCTTTGGCGTCATTTCGCCTTCTCTTCCAGGAGGAGTCTGTTGTTGTGGTGGTTGTAATTCTTGTGTTTGAGTCATAATGTTTTCACCGTTTTGTGTTTGCTAATTCCCAAAAACTTTGCGCGAGCGTGTATTATACACGTTCTTGTAACAACGCTTTTATTGACTTCTCACAAGCAAGCAATGGCAGAGATTCCCCCTTCAGATGGGAGAGCTTCTCGCTTCTGTTGGGAGTCGTCTTGTTGGAGATTGGATAGTGTAACGTTATCCCTCTCTTGCTTTAAAAGCTTGTATTCACTTTTTCAAGTTTCTTTTATAGGATAGATTCTCTAATCAGCAATTTATTCTGCCATTAGAAATAAGGCTATATTAATTTAATCGAGCGATCTGGGGTTCTTTATCTCTCTTTTGATGAGGATGAGTATCCGTTTTAGGCGGGCATCATACCTGTTTACAAATCAAATAGGGTTGCTATAGCAATCTTTTGTGCTTTAGCAAGACAAGGTATCATTTCAATGCTTAATTGTCAATAAATATAAATTAAGTATAAATACTCATTGCCAAATTATCTGTTGGCTTAATAAATTGTTAGTATACAGCTTGTACATTTCGTTCGATTGTAGAGTTTACCCGTTAGCATTTTTTTTGCAGGGTGAAATTAGTTGCCAAAAAAATTTTTTTCGTAGTAAAATTATTTCCATTGTAAAATCTCATCGATAGATAATCAAAGTCAAATAGCCCTCTGTTTGGCTGAGACTATCTAGAGACTGACCTCTGAGGTTATTATTAGCAGGGAGCGCAAAGGTCTTTTGAGATAGGGTTTCCTACCGTTATCCATAGCTAACAATAGTTTGTAGCTGTTTTCATTTAAATGAAGTAAGCCTAAGCGTCAGGAATGTATAGCCTGTACGACATACCCGATTGAGTTGAAACCCTTACATTTGGTTTCGGAACGTCATTTTTGAGCTTTTTGTAAGGCTATTGGATTAGCCTTTAGAGTCTAGTGGCTGCTGTACAGCTTTTCAACAGTCACATATCTGTAGTTATTTAGGATGCATCTCCAGAGTTTCTCAAAGCCCTTAATGTGAAATCTGGAGAATCTTGTGAAGAAACGTAAAGTTGGTACTCTTTCTCTCACTGCCTTATTTTCCATAGGATCGGGAATAGGAGATTTGTTAACAAATCCTGCACATGCCCAAACAAGTAACAATAACGTAAACTACAAAACTTCTTGGATTGGCAATACCCTCAGTGGTGCTGAACGGTTAGACCCAAATAAAGACTACCCTTACAAACACGTACAAAACTTTGTCTCTGCATGTGAGGTTGACAGAGACGGTAAAGTTTTCACTGAAAGTGATTGGGATGAAGACGATCTGACGCATGGCGTGTATTACAAGGGCGATGTGATTGCTAATGAAAAATCCCGAGATATAAACGTTGATAGCGTTACCGATCGTGAAGGGAACAAATGGAGTATTCAAAATAACACTGTCATCAAGGAGGGAACAGGGGTTAAGATTACTAGTTTAGTCAAACCCACAGCCCTTGCTATTGATAACAAAGACGGTCTCCTCATGGTAGCGGATGACGGCAATGACAAACACGTCATTGAATTCTATAACACTGATGGCAAGCTTGTCCGTACAGTTGGTGTCCCAGGTGGCGTGAAAGCTACAAAGGGAGCAGTCGCACCCAACGTATTTTGGGGGATTACTGGTACTGGAACCGATGAACAAGGTAACATTTATGTGTGCATGAGTCGCTCGGGAACTCGCATTGTCAGCCTTGCTTCTGATGGAGAGACATTGAATTGGGAAATGCTTGGGTTGCATTTCATAGATATGCCTTGGTTCGATCCAGAGAGTAAGGGCAAGTATATCTATGGAAAACAAGAGATATACGAAATGGATTACAGCAAGCCCGCAGGTCAGCAATGGAAATTAATTGCATACACTCTTGACGAAGATACCTATCCAGACGATGTTCGTCGGCCCGATCCTAATAATAATGCAGGTGCTGGCTCGGTGGTCTTCGTTGGCAAAGTTAAAAATCAGAGGTTAATGTATACCGTTGATGGTTTAAATGGCGGAGATATTCACGTTTTCAAGTTCAATAACAATGGTTATATTGCTTCTCCTGCAGGGAAGCTACCACGAACAAACCGTAGCCCTGCATTTAGCATCGACCAAGACGGCACTTTTTGGGAACTTGATGGCAAGAGGATTCTCAAAACAGAAGTTCAAGGACTCGATGGAGATGGAAACCCAATCTTTGGTGAAACTCAAGAAGTTGCAACCTTAAACGATTGGGTAAATCCTCAACGAATTTATCACGATGCAAAGACGGATTCTCTGTATGTGACTGGTGGTAAGAACGAATACGTTCAGGAGTTTGGAGGAGACTTAGCACGATACGATAAAATTTCTTCAGGTTCTCCAACTCAAAACTGGCAGACCAAAATACCATATAACTGGTACAATGATAGCGTTCCCATTCAAGATCGCATTTTAGGCATAGGCTTTTTGGTAGCAGAGGATAGAGTCTTTATTGGTTACTTAAACAAAGAAAATGAAGGAGATGAATCAAATACAGGAGCAGTGCGAATGTTAGATACAAAAGATGGGAAATATATCACAACATTACGTACAAAAAGAAGTGGCTGGATTGATTTGTGGCAACCTCTCTCTGCTACTAGGTTAGAGTCTGGTGAGCTGGCAGTGTTAGTGGAAGAAGACTTACAAGCTAAGACAATGCTGTATGTCGTGGAAGATTAGTCGATCGCAGTTCTCAGATAAATGAACCACACTATGCTCTTAGATACATAAACCACACAATGCTCTGCTCTTGTGGAACGGGCGTCCTCGCCCGTGTATTTGAGAGATAGAGCGAGAGCAAAAACCCAAGGATGCTATCTTGTGGAACGGGCGTCCTCGCCCACCCGACTCTGTGTTTTTACCCCACCCTAGCCCTCCCCCATGGATTGGGGAGGGATTATTGATACTTGAAGATCGCTGACCAATCCCGTGCGTCCTTCAAATAATACAGGTAAGCTTTCACCACTGATATCATATAAAATCAGATGGTCGCCGCTTGCTACCAAAGCGTACTGTTCGCGAGGGTTTCGGCATTCGGGTGCAGACAAAGGGCTTGGATACTTTGCCCAAACAAAGGTACAATCTCGCGCTTCTCGCCCGTGAATAAATTCCAGAGTAACACTTCCCGATCTGTAGACAGCAAGCTTAAGCGATCGGAGGTAAAGCAAAGCCCTTCTCCGTTCAATTACCGTTAACGTGCTATTCGTTAACCTGATGTTAGCGCATCAAACAATTGGTGCTAAAACATTTTACTCGCTCGCACCAGAACTTATTTGTTTATGCAGACAATAATTTGTCAAGAAGGACACTAATCTGTCAACGCGGACAAAAATTTGGCAAATGAGAAAAAACGAGCGTGGAGGGATTTGAACCCCCGGCCAACAGGACCGGAACCTGTTGCTCTATCCACTGAGCTACACGCCCACGATTTTTCTTAATATAGCATTTTTATGTTAACTGTGTAGGTAATTTAAGATTGTTAAAAGGTTTGTAGTTACGCTGTCTTCGTATGCACCGCAACTACAAACCCGTGTTATAGGAAATTTATGGGGTTAACAGGCGTACCATTTTTTCTCACTTCAAAGTGGAGGTGGGGACCAGTGGATAATCCCGTAGAACCCACAGCAGCGATCGCTTGTCCTCGCTCTACTGTTTGTCCTTCGGAAACAAACAACTCGCTGCTATGACCGTAAAGAGTTGTAATACCTTTGCCGTGGTTAATAATAACCGCCCTACCATAACCACCATACCATCCAGCAAAAATTACCGTTCCCGAATCGGCAGCACGAATGGTACTACCATAACTAGCAGCAAAATCTAACCCAGCATGAAAGCGACGATACCCAAGCACCGGGTGCATCCGCCATCCGAAAGGACTGCTTGTAGGAGCATTACTGGGATAAGCAAAAATACCAGTTCCACGAATAATTACGCTATTACGGCTGTTTGTTTTCAACCTCTCCTCTTCTTCTGCAACCTTTTGCTGAATTAAGGATTCCAACGCCTGAGAATCCCTTTCCATCTGAGTTTCTGCTGCTAATAGAGCTAAGCGATCGCTGTTCAAACGTTGTATCAAGTCTCCCTGCAACTGCGCCTGTGTTTGATAATCAGCTTTTTGGGCATACAATTGCTGGCGAATCAAGTTTATTTCATTTCTTTGCTCTTCTACCTGTGTTTTTTGAGCGTTCAGCCGATTTGCTTGTTTCGTTAGTTTAGCCAAAACTTGGCGATCGGCTTGATAAACTAACTTCAACTGACGGCGACGATCTAAAAAATCATTCAAGTTATGACTTTGCAGCAAAACTCCCCAACCCTGGCTCATACGGTTCCGTTGGAGAAAGCGCAAACGAGCAACAGTTGCTTCTTGACGTTGTTGATAAGAAACTTCAGCTGTTGCTAGAGCCGCTTGTAATTGCTGTAGCCGTTGCATCGCCTTTTGCAATCGAAATTCACTGTCTTGAATTTGAACGTCAGTTGTTTGCAGGTTTTGTTCTAAACCGTTGAGACGATTTTGTGCTGCTTCTTGCAAATTATTCAAGCGTTGGCGTTCTTGAGTAAAGCTTTGGCGCTGTTGGTCAACCATTTGTTGCTGTTGGCGCAACGTATTAATTGTATTATTTGCTTCTGTAGTAGCCGCATCACTTTGTACTGGAATAAATATCAAGCTAATGCATAAAATGCAAAAAACTGCAAGAATAAATATAAATTGACCGATATGCTCCTCCCAACCTCCCTTAGAAAGCAGGGGAGAAGGAGGATATTTCTGGTGTTTTTTGGGAAATGGCACTCTCATGCTGTTGACCGAGCCACAAAATGGCTGCAAACATCAGGTGTATTGTTCCCAAAATATTGCCCAACCTCTCATATCATGTTCGGTTAAACTCTTCTAATACAAATAACTCTTTCCCTAGCAAAGAGACTACGGTGTACACATAAATCGAATTTACCCCACCCTAACCCTCCACGCGTGAAAGGGGAGGGAACTGGAAATCCGATTTCTTCTCTTTCCAAGTGGGTAAAATTTGGATATCATGAGTAATTAGCCAAATATGAGATCGCCAGCGATCTCGGTCAATTTTTCGATACAAGTAGACTATCTCTCTGACACTTTGGAACCAACTCGAAACCAAACTGATACAATCGTTTTCCAGACAGCAAGAAAAATTATGGATACAACCGTGCTGCGTCAACAACCAATCGCGTAACAGCGCCAGTAAATAAATGACAATACCGTATCAAATTGTACTAGATACTAACGTACTTCTTGCTGGTTTACGCTCTAATCGTGGCGCATCATACAAACTGTTAACACTACTCAACGATACTCGTTGGCAGTTAAATATTTCTATTGCCTTAATCTTCGAGTACGAAGAAATCCTTAAACGAGAAAAAGACCTATTAACATTAACCTCGAAAGAGATCGATAATGTGATAGAAGCTATTTGTGCCATTGCTAACCAATGTAGTATTTTTTATCTATGGAGACCCTTAGCACGAGATCCCGATGATGATTTTCTTATCGATTTAGCCGTTGAAGCAAAAGCCGACTTTATCATCACATACAATCAAAAAGATTTACAATCAGTAGAAAAATTTGGTATTAGAGTCGTATCACCTAAAGAATTTTTACAACACGTAGGAGAGATACCATGAGCAACTTAAACGTACAAATTCCTGATTCTTTATATAAACAAATAGAGACTTTAGCTACTAAAGAAAACATATCACTTGAACAACTTGTAGCCATTGCCTTATCTGCACAAGTTTCAGCATGGATGACCAAAGATTATATAGAAGAAAAAGCCAAACGCGGTAGTTGGGACAAATTTCAGCAAGTTTTAAATAAAGTTCCTGATGTAGAGCCAGAGGATTACGACAAAATATGAGTGTTACAGCTTATTTTAGCGCTCGCGGTCTTTCCGATTAACGATCGCAATTGAAAACAAAGTACTTGCCACAGCTACACCAATACTGTTCAGCAGTACTGTCAGAGTGCGGGGATGCAATCTACAAGGCTGGATTCACCACTTACGTGGGTTTTAAAACCTTGATTCTTTAATAGTTAGATTTTTAAAACACCCTATAAAGCGGTATAATTAGAATATTGAAGATAACCAATCAATTTCTATGACCAATCAAACACTTAATGTTACTGGATTAACTCCAGAACAAATTGAGCAAATCAAAGCAATAATCGAGGCATTTCACGCTAAAAATCAATTAATTCGTAATCAGAATAGTAAAGAAGAACAATCAAGTTACAGCAATCATGATGAAGATGTTAATATGAACGATTTATTTTTTGCTAGTGAAATTTTAGTACCTTTTGACCGCAGTACGCTCTATGGACAAAGAACCTAAACAAATTTATATTGACACTAATGTTTTAGCTTATATTGTTAATATCAAAGCGCCGCAGCATAGAACGGCATTAGAAATATTTAGACCTAGCGAAAGAGAAATATTGTGTATATCATCTCAAGTTTTGGCTGAATTTTATTCTTATGTTACTAATCCATCAATTTTAGCCAATCCTTTAGGGTCTCAAGACGCAGTTACTCGCATTAATAGAATTTGTCAAATGCCACATATAAGAATATTACCAACACCAAGTAGCATACACAAAAGATGGATGAAATTATTAGAATAAAGACAAGTTAAAAATGGTCAAATTTTTGATTTGATTCATATCGCTATTATGTTAGAAAACACAGGTACTAATCCGTTTGAAACCTGGATGTTAGCAAATGGCTATTCTCAGGAGATTATCGACCAAATTTATGAAGTCATTGACAGCTGGCTTGTCAAGAACGGATTACGTTTTCCCACATACCCTAGCGATCCCAATTTAAACTAAGTCTACTGTTGTATCAAGACCCCCCCTAGCCCCCCTTAAAAAGGGGGGAAAGTGAGCATTAGGGGAAGCACTGCTTGATTTTACAAGTCTTGCTGACCACGTTTTCCCATGGTTCATTTTCGTAATCCTCCTAAAGCTTATATGTTTTTTTAAGCATCGTGCAAAGCTTTAACCGATCAATTCTTTCACCAAGGCTGGAAACGCGGCGAACGCACTGTAGAATTCTCTTCCGTCAGGCGTAGGGGTGGGATAGGAGCTAAACTTCGCCACCACCAGTTGTGCTCTTGGATGAATGTATAGATGCTGTCCGCCGTAGCCCAAGGCATAGTACGCCTGAGCATTGGGTGCTATCCACCACTGGTAATGGTAAGAATATCCTGCACTCATCGGATTGCCAGCAGGACCGCGTGCAAAGGCATCCGGATCGCCCCCTCGTTCGATGTCTGAGATTGCTGCCTCTGGTATAATCTGTTGACCGTTGAACTGCCCCTTTTGCAGGAGCATTTGCCCAAATCGTGCCATATCTCGCAGTGTTGTGATTAACCCCGATCCAGCAGTTTCGACGGCGGCGGAACCAACGATCCAAAACGCATCTCGTTCAACTCCCAACTTTGACCAAATTCGCTCTTGCATTACGTCCGCTAGGGATTGTTTCGACAACCGTTTGATTAGCCATGCCAATACATCTGTATTTGGGGTTTGATAAGTAAATCGAACGCCATGCTCTCCGTCCTTTTTCATTGTAGGCAGAAAGTCATAGCTGGTTTCAGGTTTGGTGTAATCTGCTGGCTTCGATCGCCAACCCATCGCAATGCCATACTCCCAGTTCTCCGTCACCGTATCTGTTCTTGCATCAGAGTAAGTGACAGCCGTCGTCATATCCATTACCTGTCGTATCGTCGCATCACCAAAACCACTGTGCTGCAACTCTGGTAAGTAAGTAGCAACAACCTCATCCAGGCTAAACAAACCTTCGTGCGCCAGCAGTGCTGCGATTGTCCCTGTCATGGATTTGCTGCCAGATGCCCAAGCATGTAGTGTATGCGACTGCATTCCATTCAAATAACGCTCATAGATAACTTTTCCCTAATGCAACACGATAATGCCATCTGTATAGCTCAGGTCGATCGCGTCTTCAAAGGTGAAGGAATCTCCTGCAACATTTTGATAGGTAACATCACGGAGATCGCGCAGCGCATACTCCAGATCGCTAACAGGCTGGTTGCCTCGCCACACCTCGGCGACACAGTTCAGTTTCAGTAAATTCTGAAAGCTCCAGCGCGTGTAGGGAGCGAAGAGCTGATTTTCGTGAGTGACTAGTTTATCGGGTGCGGGTGGGAATCCAACCATGAGACCGAGTTCAGTAGCCGTTTGAAAATTGGGTGATGTAGACATTTGATTTCTCCCTTCGCCATCGTGTTAGATCGTTTCCTGCTTGGCTGCTCGGTATCGTATTGCTTGCGCTACTACAAAGCTATCTTCAAAATAACTAATAACGGGTAATTAAGCTCCATTCGTCCCATGCGGCTTTCGCCACTTTTGCGATGACTTCTTCGCGGATCGCATTGGTTGCCTGAGAATCTGAAACAAAAACTGCGATCGCTAGATGTCGTCCATTCGGCAGTGTCACGAGTCCCACATCATTGGTTGCAGCCGTCACACCATTGACGGTAGCCGAAGTACCTGTTTTGTGCGCTACAACTGTTTCCTTCGGCAACAGTCCCTTAATACGGTTCGGACCTGTTGAAGTTTCTATCATCCATTGCCGCAATAAGGCTTGACTAGATTTTGAAAGCCCTTGCCCTTTATGGAAAGCACGTAATAAATTAACGGCTGCATCCGGCGTTGCATAGTTACGATACTGCAATCCTGGATCTTGTCCGAACTGGATCTCGTTCTCTGTATTCGCTACAACAATGTCATTTACGCCAAGATTGCGTAAATACTCCGTGACACGCTGTGGTTTACCGATGAGTCGTAACAGCACATCACAAGCCGTACTATCACTTTCAGAAACCATGTACTTTATGAGTTCAGCCAGACTGAATTCCTTTCCTTGCGAATTCTTCTCTAGAATTTGACTGTTCCGAACGATATCCCTAGCCTCAACCCGAATCTTCTGGTCTAACTTTAGGTTTCCTTTGTCTACTTGAGCCAAAACCGCCATCGCGATTGGAAACTTGTAAACGCTTTGCATGGGAAATCGCCGATCTCCATTTAGAGATATTGACTCTCCAGTTTCTAGTACTGTGGCTGTCATCCCCACCCGCCCTTGAGCCGCAAGGGAGATTTGTTCAATGCGATCGCCTAATTTGTTACTGCGATCGATGTTGGTGATTGTAACTGCGCTCGGCGCACTTGTTTGACTGTTTGCAGTATCTTCTCTGTTACTAGAATTAATACCCGTGCAACTAACACTCAGTAGAACAGCCAGTAGAAACAAGCAAAATGTGTAAAGCCAAGCTTTTTTCACCACTTGAAACATATCCCTTGAATTAGAATCGCGAACCGCTAGAGCTACACTCGCGACTTGCTCAATTTCGGAATTCTTCTGAGAAAGCGATCGTTTCAGCCAACTAAATAGAAAGATCCTCGTCCTTTAAGTCACTCACAAACATATGTCCGGGTGCATGAGTCATAGCGAATTCCGGCTTAGCTTGAAGAATTGCAGCTTGAGTTGTGACTCCACAAGCCCAAAAAACAGGAACTTCATCATCGCGAAGAGTCACCGCATTCCCATAATCACTAAAGTTATGAAATCCGAACTGTACTAAAATGACAGCGTATATGCTATCATAACGGCATGGCTATTAAAATTGTAGTTGACACCACCGTTTTAATCAGTGCGCTTATTAGCTCTACAGGTTCTAGTAGAGAACTAATTCGACGCTGCTTAAAAGGCGAATATCAACCTTTGATGGGAACCGCTTTATTTTCTGAGTATGAGTCAGTCATTGGGCGAGAAGAAATTCTTGCCCAATGTCCTTTAACTAGTGTAGAAATTTCTGCTTTACTCGCATCATTTTTGAGTGTGAGTGAGTGGATTTCTATTTACTACCTATGGCGACCTAATTTAAAAGACGAGGCTGACAACCACTTAATTGAATTAGCGGTTGCTGGTAATGCTCAAATTATTGCCACTCATAATATTAAGGATTTCCAAAATTCACAATTGTTATTTCCAAATTTATCAATATTAAAACCAGAAGAAATTATCAGGAGTTGAATTAAGAATGGCTACTTTAACTATTCGTTTACCAGACGAAAAACACAACAGGTTAAAAGAACTTGCTCAAGCCAAAGGAATAAGTATCAATAAACTGATTGAAGAATTATCGACCTTAGCTCTAGCGGAATTTGATGCCTACACCAGATTTAAAGCAATGGCTGCAACTGGCAATCCAGAAGAAGGCTTAAAAATCTTAGCGAAACTTGATACTTTGTTGAGCGACCAAAATCAGTAAATAGCTTTATTATGTCCTTTCTTCCGCACCAAACCCACCATCTCCTGGCGTCTCGATCGCAAAGACAGTGACAGATTTAAGATTCTACCGTTTGAATCATTTTGATTTTACATGTCTTGCTGACCTCGAAGCTTGGCTAGCAGGCGATCGTAAACTTTATGACTCTAAATAGAACACTCGTAGTCATCGAATACCTTAAGCTATGACATTGATCGAATATCTAGAACGTGGTGATTGGCGTGGAGTTCTCCGCCGGAGTTTTGAGGGGCGATAAGCTGGGTAGAGCTTGCGCTTCGCGAACGTTTTATTACAAACGGATCGATTTGGTCCAACCTCTAGCGCTGTCGATGATGTCAAAAGTTGGTTGACCAATGGTGGTGTGAGTCGCGTTCAACTTCAACTTGACCGGGAGATGAAAGGGCGTCGTTCACTATTCTCCCTTTCAAAATGAACAAACGTACAGTTAAGGCGATTTTTTAACGTTTTCTTGCAGATTTGCTGAATAACTGCATAAGTTGATATGGCTTGCATCTATATATTAGGTTGGCAGTTTAAAATTCTCAATTTTGTTATCTATCTAAAGGAATAATTTTTCAATTTTTTACTCTTTGTTCGTAGATTTTGATAATTAGTTATGCGAAAATGACTTCGATTACAACAGAAATGACTCATGTCATCAAGTTGGTGCAAGTCATTAAACTTAACACCAGTTTTAGATATCAATCAAAAAATTAAATGTCGGTTGGGCAAGTTTTTGAACTGCATAACCATATAACTATTTTTAGCTGATTGACCTGCACCTACTTAGAGGTGTTAGTACTCTTGTAGTGCGATCGCCATTTTCGTAAGGTGCGTTAACGAAGTGTAATGCACTACATAACTACCTAAGCTACGACTAACCCCTTTACCTTCGAGGTAATTATGACTCGTAACCTCTATGCACTTCTCGTTGGCATTGACGAATACGTTGCTCCCGTCTCTCCGTTAAAGGGTTGTGTCAACGACATCCTTGGAATTAAAGCTTATCTGGAAAAGCGAGTGGCGAACGATGATTATCAACTCCACCTTCACACCCTGCTCAACGAAAAAGCGACTCGTCAATCCGTTATTGATGGCTTCCGCCACCACCTGGGCCAAGCGGGGAGTGAGGATGTTGCTTTATTTTACTTTGCTGGACATGGCGGACAGCAAGACTCCCCTGAAGCCTTTTGGGTACTGTAAATAGAAATGAGTCATGGGGCAACATCAACAAACGATTGAAATATCTAAAAGAAAAATGTAAAAATCTACAAGGACTTCAGCTAATAAGTCAAACAAACTTTGATTTGATTGTAAAAATAATATCGAAAATGAAAGAAGTCAATAGTGTTCGTCTCCCTGTCGATCCAAGAACTAACAATACTGCTGTAACAACTTCCAATATAAACATGGTAAACACTGATACTGCAAATTATAATTGGTGTCATCAATCAACAATTACCTCTCCACGTATGCTAATGGTGAAGGCAAAAACTCATTCCAGCAAGCGTGGATGCTGACTTAAGTGGAATGGCGCGAAGAAAAGGCAGAGGGTAGAAGGAGACGCAAGACAAAAGAAATAAGGTATGGCTAGAAAACTTGTAAGCAGGGGTTTCAATAACATTTGTAGTATGAATTTTCAGCTTTGCCCTTGAGTTACACTTTTTGACTTGAGGCTGTCACAAAAATAAATATTAGGAATTGAAAATACAGCACATTGGACTCTGGATTGTACTTTTTTTGAAGATACTTGTCGCATTCGTTCTTTTCACAACCCTCGCAATTATTTTTCTCTCCTCCGACGTTTTGCTCTCAATCAACTATGAACAAACTTACAAGCGTAGTCTACTAGTAGTCCATCACATAGTAGATGATCGCGGACTTTATGACTCTAAATAAAAAGATCCTCGTCTTTTAAGTCACTCACAAACATATGTCCGGGTGCATGAGTAATGGCGAATTCAGGCTTGGCTTGAAGAATTGCAGTTTGAGTTGTGACTCCACAAGCCCAAAAAACAGGAACTTCATTATCGCGAAGAGTAACCATATCCCCGTAATCTGGACTCCCCAAATCTTCAATCCCTATTCCCCCTGGGTTTCCAATATGCACGGGAGATCCGTGTGCTTTGTAATAGCGACTCGTGACTTCTACAGAGCGAACGATGTGATGTGCGGGTAAGGGACGCATGGAAACAACTAAGGGGCTGGAAAAGGTTCGGCTAGAAACACATTTAATATTTGTCTTATACATCGGAACATTTTTCCCTTCTTCTATATGTCGCACGGGTAACCCAGCATTAAGCATGGCATTCTCGAAAGAAAAAGAGCAACCAATTAAAAAGGCAACTAAATCGTCTCTCCAAAATGGTCTAATATCCGTTGTTTCCTCAACAAGCTGACCCTGACGAAAAATTCTATAGCGTGGCAAATCTGTTCTAATATCAGCACCAGGAGCAATCAGTTTAGGTTCGGGATCTCCGACTTCTGTAACATCAAGAATTGGACAAGGCTTGGGGTTTCGCTGACAAAACAGCAGAAATTCAAATGCTAAATCGTATGGCAATACAACTAGGTTAGCTTGAACGTATCCTAGAGCAAGACCGGGCGTAGGAGCCTTTAACTCACCAGTTCGACATTGTTGACGGATTTCGGAAGGAAGTGTAGACATTGACATCATTTATCTCCAATACGAAGTACAAATTTATCTGCGTTCGTCTGCTACAGGCTGCGGTTCTATAAATTTTTTCTGATGCAATACAGGACAAGATTTTTGAATGTTGGGTTTCGTTCCTCAACCCAACCTACTTTTCACACAAGGTTAAGAAGAGGGTAGAGCACCAAACCCACCACCTCCTGGCGTCTCGATCGCAAAAACATCACCGGGTTGCATTTGAACTTCAGCTTTACTACCCAAAGATTCAACCGTCCCATCACAACGCACCACCGAATTACATCCAACCGCCCCCGATTCACCACCCGCTAACCCAAACGGCGGAACCACTCGATGACCTGACAAAATTGCTGCTGTCATCGCTTCTTGAAAATGAATCCGGCGAATTACCCCATTACCACCTCTATATTTACCATAACCGCCACTATTAGAACGAATTGCAAACTCTTCAACTAAAACTGGAAACCGCCACTCTAGCACCTCCGGATCGGTCAACCGCGAGTTCGTCATATGCGTCTGAACCGCATCAGTTCCATCAAAATCCGCACCAGCCCCAGAACCACCACAAATCGTTTCGTAATACTGGTGTTGCTCGTTGCCAAAGGTAAAATTATTCATTGTGCCTTGAGACGCTGCCATTATACCCAAAGCACCATATAATACATTGGCGAGCGCTTGTGACGTTTCTACATTACCCGCAACAACAGCAGCCGGATAGCGCGGATTGAGCAGACAGCCTTCTGGAATAATCATCTCCAATGGCTTGAGACAACCAGCATTGAGCGGAATATCATCCTCAACCAGCGTCCGAAACACATAGAGCACAACCGCTTTGCAAATTGCCAATGGTGCATTCAAATTGGTGGATTGCTGGGGTGAAGTACCCGTGAAATCAACGCGAGCGGAACGGTTATGGCGAGCGATTGTAATCTTGACACAAATAATACTGTTATCATCCATTTTGTACGTGAAAATACTATCTTTAAGCACATCAATTGCCCGTCGCACCGCTTCTTCTGCATTATCTTGAACGTGCTGCATATAGGCTTCCACAGTTGCCAATCCGTAATGCTCGACCATGCGGTGGAGTTCTTGTACGCCTCGCTCATTGGCAGCAATCTGTGCTTGGAGATCGGCTAAATTTTGGTTGGGATTGCGGACTGGATAATCCCCTGCTCTCAACAATTCTAGTATCTTTGTTTCTTGAAAACGCCCCTGGTCAACAATTTGCACGTTATCTAGTAAAATACCTTCTTGGTCAATTGAAGTACTGTGGGGTGGCATTGAACCGGGTGTAATACCGCCAATGTCAGCATGGTGTCCCCGCGAAGCAACATAGAACAGTGGAACGGTAGAGTCAGGGACAAAAACCGGAGTAATAACAGTTACATCTGGCAAATGCGTCCCTCCGTTATAAGGATTGTTGGACACGTAAGCATCTCCGGGCTTCAGGGTATTGCCTTTGGCTTGAATTAAACTGTTCACGCTTTCGCTCATGGAACCCAAATGCACTGGAATATGGGGTGCATTGGCAACGAGTTGTCCTTGTCGATCAAAAATGGCGCAGGAGAAATCGAGCCGTTCTTTGATATTGACTGAGTAACTGGTGTTTTGCAATGTAATGCCCATTTCCTCGGCAATCGCCCGTACCAAATTGTTGAAAATTTCCAAGAGAACGGGGTCGGGAGTCGAGGAGGGAGGAGCAATAACAGATGGATTTGATTCTATTTCATCCTTTAACTTTGGGCTGTCATCCTTTCTCAAAATCAGGTGATTTTGTTGAGTTAATTGTGCATACCATCCTGGCTCGATGACATTTGTTCCTGTGGGTTCAATAATTAGGGCGGCTCCGGTAATGCGATCGCCTGGTCTCAAATCGTGGCGTTGATAAACAGGTGTATCGTGCCAATTGCCTTTGGTATAGATCTTAACAGTATCAATTGGTTCGAGCGGTGCTGTTCTGCTAGATACAACAGTTGGCTCTTTAATCTCGCCACTTTGTCCGATCGCTTCCACTGAAGCTGCTTCAACAATCAGTGCTTTATCGGGCATCGTGAAGCCGTAGCGTTGATGGTAAGCTTGCTCAAAGCGTTCTCGTAGAATAGTACAACGAGCCTCGTCAGGTAAAACTTCCTCCGAAGTGCCAAAATCCACAACCAATGCAGAATCTGTGCCTGCATAGCGTAAATGGACTTTGAGAAGAACTTGAATTTGAGAGCGCTCGATACCCTGTTGCATCATGTCAGCATACCCTTCTGCGGAGAGTGCGCTCAGCGTTTGAGCTAAAGCAGGCATTGCGTCATGAGTTAATTGAACTTCCACCGCCTTTTCTTTGAGCGATCGCACATCCGCTAAGCCAATGCCATAAGCAGAAAGGACTCCAGCGTAGGGATGAATGAAAATTGAAGTCATACCCAGAGCTTCAGCAATTAGACAAGCGTGTTGTCCGCCCGCACCGCCAAAACAGCATAGCGTATATTCCGTGACATCATAGCCTCGTTGAATAGAGATTTTCTTAATAGCAGTAGCCATTTTGTCGATCGCGATGGCTATAAATCCCTCAGCGACTTGTTCCGCTTGGCGCTGACTTCCCGTCTTTTCAAAAATCTCTGTAGCCAATTGAGCAAAGAGGTTCCGTACAATCTCAGTGTCTAGTGGCAAGTTTCCCTCAACGCCAAACACAGTAGGAAAGAACGGGGCTTGAAGTTTACCCACCATCACATTGCAGTCAGTCACTGTTAAGGGACCACCCCGGCGGTAGCAAGCGGGACCCGGATCTGCACCCGCCGACTCAGGACCGACTCGGTAACGATAACCGTCAAAGTTAAGAATCGATCCACCTCCGGCTGCTACTGTATGAATTGACATCATCGGTGCGCGTAACCGTACTCCTGCAACTTCCGTTTCAAAAGTGCGCTCGTACTCTCCGTCAAAGTGTGAAACATCAGTAGATGTCCCACCCATGTCAAATCCAATAATTTGATGAAAACCCGCCATTGCACTGGTTTTTACCGCTCCAACAATGCCACCAGCAGGTCCTGATAAAATGCTGTCTTTGCCTTGAAATCTGTCAGCTTCAATCAATCCTCCATTGGACTGCATGAACATCAAACGCGGAGATAAAGAAGGAATCGTTGTGTTATCATCTTTTCCTAGTTCTGCTGCTACCTGGTTTACATATCGTCGTAAAATCGGGGATAAGTAGGCATCTACAACAGTGGTATCGCCTCGGCTCACAAGCTTCATGAGGGGGCTGACTTTGTGAGAAACTGAGATTTGGGTAAAACCAATATCATTCGCTAATGCAGCAACTTGTTGTTCGTGGTTGGGGTAACGATAGCCGTGCAGAAATGCGATCGCACAAGACCGAATGCCATCATCGTATGCCGATTGGAGCGATTGAATCAGAGCTTCGTTAATCTGAACGGGAATTAATTCTTCTCCTCTAGCAGTGTATCGTTCTTCGATCTCAATGACCCGCTCGTACAGCATTTCGGGAAGTACAATGTGACGAGCAAAAATGTTTGGACGATTTTGATAGCCAATACGTAGAGCATCTCGAAATCCTTTAGTTATCAGCAAAAGAGTGCGATCGCCCTTACGCTCCAACAGTGCATTCGTTGCCACCGTCGTTCCCATCTTGACTGCTGCAATTTGTTCTGTCGGAATGGGTGCATCTGATGGAATTCCTAAAATCTCCCGGATACCTTGAATTGCAGCATCGTTGTAGCGTTCTCGATTTTCAGACAAGAGTTTATGAACGACGATTTCGCCATCTGGGCGTTGCGCCACAATGTCAGTAAACGTACCGCCGCGATCGATCCAAAATTGCCAACCAGACTTCTCGGAATTAGCGATTGGCGAGTTCTTTACGCGATCGAGATTCATCCTTACTTCCCTCCATTGTTGCAAAGCCCGACTATGCTCTACTTTATACAGTAAAATATCTTATATAGTAAAATATGCCATAGCATAATATGCTGAAACATATAGTTTCAGATTGCCTATGGACTTTCAACATCTGAATCATCTTGAAGTGCGGCAAATCTACAATTTCATCGCAGTGGTGCAGGCTGGAAACAACTTCACTGAGGCAGCAAAGCGTCTGGGAATTCATCAGCCTAACCTTACCCAAAGTATTCAAGCATTAGAAAAATCGTTGAGTGCCGTATCAAAAACATCAGATATAAAACTGTTCGAGCGCACCAAACGTCCCATCGAATTAACTGAAGCAGGTAAGGCTTTCTTCAAAGAAGTACAGTTAGCTCTCATGCACCTCGAGCGAGCGATCGCACAAGTACAACAAGCAAGTCTTGGTCAAATTGGACGTTTAATCCTTGGTCTCAACAATGCTGTCGCAAACAGTATTCTACCCGAAGTGTTACAAGAGTTTCAGAAGCAATTTCCCAATGTGGAACTAGAATTGCGCGAAGTCAGAATTCAACAAGAGATTCAGATGCTCAAGAATTGTGAATTAGATGTGGTGTTTCAACGCTCCCCCAGTTTTGATAGGAATGACCCAGATTTAGAATCTCAGATCCTTCTCAATGAATACTTTGTTGTTGCATTACCAACCAATCATGCTCTGGCTAAGCAAAAGAATACCGAGATTTCTCTGAAAGCATTAGCAAACGAGACGATTATCTTGCCTCCAATTGATGTATTACCTTTCTACGGAGAAGTCATTACCTTATGCAGAAAAATAGGTTTTGAGCCTAAAATTGCGTCTAATATTAGAGTCACTGGAGTTGTTGTACTTTTGAGTTTAGTGGTATCAGGAAAAGGTATATCAATTCTCCCCAACCACGTTCAAATTCTTCACCGCGAAGGTGTCATCTATAAAGTGCTGAAAGATGCAACACTGACTCGACAAATTGCTGCTGTTTGGCGAAAGAAAAATTCATCAATGGTATTACCCAATTTTCTCAAGGTGATTGAGGAGATTATATACCTGCGCGATGCTTGGTGAGAACCATCATGTCCAAGCTTGCACCAACTAAGGGAGCATCCGTTTTGGCACAGCCTTGCCTAATTGTGTTCAATTGTAAAAGAGTCAAAGGAGGCAGAGGGCAAGAGTTAGCTATAGAAGGTTAGGGCAAAGTCACTCTAGGCTGAATCTACAAGCAGGAATTCATTCTTGTTTCTGGTCTAGAAGTTGGTCAACTTTGTTTTCAATAGACATTAATCTTCTCAAAATGGTTGGGCGATCGTCATCTAGAGAAGCTAACAATCTAACAATCCCTTGATTAAGAGTTGTTAATTGCTCAATTGCTCGATCGATACGACCAATGTTTTCCTCTAACCGTCCCACTGCTAGCCTGAGTTCTACTCTTTCGTCAGTTGCTGCTTGAATAGCTTTGGCGTTGGAGGCAATCAGTTGCTTAAGTTCTTCATCGGTCATAGTGTATCTTAATTCTTAAATTTCCTTTAGAGTATAAAATTATAGCACCAATTTGCTTGCAACTGCCATCTCTTTGTGTTTAGCAGGGCTGTTGTATGTACGCAAGTTATTTTCAATTCAAGGAAAAAACTGTCCGCAAGAGGAAACGGAAACACTGCTTATTTTTATTTGTTTAAAGTAAATATTTAAGTCATACAAGGCTATAACTCAATGTAATTTTAACAAGACTTGCTTTATCTGGTAGACTATCAATTTGAAAAGTGTGTCAACAACGGACACGAGCACCTTAAGGAAATTTTAATGAAACGCGATTCCATTTACTATCAGATTTTTAAGCGCTCTCCTAGATTACTTTTTGAACTAGTGAATGAACCTCCTGAAGAAGCACAGAATTATCGATTTGAGTCTGTGGAAGTGAAGGAAACTGCCTTTCGCATTGATGGAGTGTTTTTACCTCCTGTGGGTGCAAAATCTAAAATTGTCTTTTTTGCAGAAGTCCAATTTCAAAAAGACGAAGCTCTTTACTATCGATTCTTTACTGAGTCAATGATGTACTTGAATCGGAATCGGTTTCAGTACGATGACTGGTGCTGTGTAGTCATTTTTCCATCACGCTCTTTGGAACCAAGCGATCGAAAAACGCATCGAATATTTCTTAACAGCGACCAAGTACAGCAAATTTATTTAGATGAGTTAGGCGAGCCAAACCAGCAGCCAGTAGGTATCAACTTGATGCAGTTGACGATTGCATCGGATGAGGAGATGGCAGAGCAAGCGCGTCGGTTAATTGAGCGAGTACAATTAGAAGAAACAGACATACTGCCGAAAATCGAAATCATAGATATTATTACCACAATCGCCGTTTACAAATTTTCTTCATTGAGTAGAGAGGAAGTAGAAGCTATGCTAGGACTGACTTTGGAGCAGACAAGAGTTTATCAGGAAGCGAAAGCTGAAGGTCGCGTGGAAGGTCGCGTGGAAGGTCGCGTGGAAGGTCGCGTGGAAGGTCGTGAAGAAGGTCGCGTGGAAGGTCGCGAAGAACAGAAAGCAGAAATGTTAAGAGTTACTGTGCCTCTGTTACTCAAAATGGGAATGAGTGTGGAGCAGATTGCTCAAGAGCTGAAAGTCGATCTAGAAGCTGTCCGCTTAGCTGCACAGCAGAGTGCTTAAATAACACGGGAGTCAAGTTTAAGCTCCATTGCCTTTTAAATAACAACAGCGTAGCCGATTTGAAGTTTTAGCGCTACGCTGTTTTCATGTTCTGCAAAAAATTTAAAAGGAAAAAAACGTCCGCAAAATTCATAATTTTTATTTGTTTAAAGTAAATATTTAAGTCATACAAGGCTATAACTCAATGTAATTTTAACAAGACTAGCTCTATCTGGTAGACTATCAGTTTGAAAAGTGTGTCAACAACGGACACGAGCACCTCAAGGATATTTTGATGAAACGCGATTCCATTTACTACCAAATTTTTATGCGCTCTCCTGGATTACTTTTTGAGCTAGTTAATGAAGCTCCTGAAGAAGCACAGAATTATCGATTTGAGTCTGTTACTTAAAATGGGAATGAGCGTAGAGCAGATTGCTCAAGAGCTGAAAGTCGATCTAGAAGCTGTCCGCTTAGCGGCACAGCAGAACACCTAAATAACGTAAGTATTAGGTTTAAGTTGTTTAATTAAACAACAGCATAGCCGATAAGATCCAATCCCACCCAACGATAAGAAATTCTTGAGAAAATGAGCAGGCTGGGAGTTAGGATCTTTTTTAGATGCCTAATATTCGCAAATATCATCACAACAGCCATGCCTCAGTCCGACCGTTCTGCCTTACAAGCCCGAAATAGACTAGTGTTTATGTTTGTGGTGCTTTGTATCCTAGATGTCGCACTGGTCATTGTTGCGAAGGATCGGTGGTCAATGGGACGCATCTTGCTGACAATTTTGGTGATGTATTTTGTTCTTCAAGGTCGCAAATGGGCAAAATACTTCCTGATGGGTATTTTGAGTTTGTTGGTTGTCGCTCTAATTGCGATGGTTGTGGCACTGAGTTCCAAGCTATCCGCCTTTCTCATCGTTGGCAGTTGGATTATGGTCGTTCTCTGTGCCATTACTACGGTTTATATGGCTACGAACAAAGATTTAAATCGTTATTTTTCTTGCAGAAGGCAAGCGTATTCTCAATAGTTTCTATTGTCTAGAATAAAAACACATTTGAATGTCAGAATTATGCGATCGCTACGCTATTTTTAGAGTAATCTAGGGTACTGTTAACTTGTAAGAAGGTGTTAATTTCTCTGCTAGTGTCGATCGCATCAATCAAGTTTTGACGAATTCGTAAAGCTTCTTCCTGCGATGCACCAGCTTCCAAGCTCTGAGTTGCAACGGTTCCTGCAAGGGTATCTCGAATTGTATCAACGTTTTCTAGATTAGCCAAACCCAAACCTAAGTCTTCTAAGGTGACTCCTAAAGTATCGAGTGGGAAAAAAAGTCGTTCAAAGTTTTGCTGAGTTAAATTCTCACCAAATTGCACCAAACGATTTCTAAAATCTCCTTCTTCTCTTTGCAAAAATGTTGCCGCATCGTTGTTGCTGTTTCCCGTCCCTGCTTGCAATTGGGTGAGCAACAAATCTTTCCCAGTGAAGCTGGTTTCCAAGTTTAAGCGGGTGCGACTGAAGAAAGTGACATTGGGATTATCTGCATCAGCTTGAGTACCTGCGTTAACAGCAAAAATGGCTTGACCAGTGAGCTTTGTTGTGGTCGAAAACTAGTTAGCTTGTAGTTCTGCTGTCTTAGCTTCTAAGGTATCTACTCGACCCCGCAAGGTAGTTAACTCTACAGCAAACTCCTCTTGCAAGCGTTGCAGTATTGCTAGGTCTTCTTTAGATACCTTATCTGCAAGCCCTGCCGCAATCAACTGATTTACTCGGTCTAAAGCTGCATTCAATCCGGCGGCAAATTCGTAGCGAGTCATGGCTCTATTACCTCGGAAAGTACCATCTAAGTAGCCCGCTATTACGCCGTAGCGTTCTACTAAAGATTGCAAAGCTTGGAAAGCCCAATCTGTTGGTTGCACATCTGATAGTTGGGATACTGAGTTTACCTTATTACCTACTTCAGTAGCGTTGCTAGGTGCAACTACTCCCTCTTCTGCTGAAACTTTAGGTATCTGGGTAATGATATTGAGAACAATCAAACTATTAACAATGCATGAATTGGTATAGTTCATTTTTTATTCAAAAGACAAAATTATTGGAATTATTTAATGCTGTTACTAATACGTTGTCGAGCAACATGAAGGGTGCTGCTCTGAACAAGTTGCTTGCTGTCCCGTCTGGATCGATTTGAACGAGCGCAAGACTCGAACTTGCTTGTTTGAAGCTTAAGACACCATCAGCGATCGCATTCGAGCCTTTATAGCCTAAATTTTTGAGTAAATCGGTGAGAACAATTTTGTCACTGCCAACTGTAAAGTCAGTAATGCGATCGCCAGCGTCTGTTATAGCATTGCAAGCAAAATAGTCGTTACCTGTGCCTCCAGTGAGGATATCATTTCCCTGTCCGCCAACAATCCAGTCGTTACCATCTCCACCTTGGAGGGTGTCACCACCAGCAAAACCGTAGAGGCGATCGTCACCTGCTCCCCCATTTAGGGTATTGTTGGTAGAATTTCCATTGATAGTGTTGTTGAGTTCGTTACCTGTGCCGTTCAGTGCAGCAGTACCTTCAAGTAGGTTGAGATTTTCTAGGTTTGCAGCGAGGGTGTAGTTGATAGCAGCGTTAACTATATCAATGCCTTCGTTGAGGTTCTCAGTGACTATATCGCCCGCAGTGTCTACATTGTAGGTATCGCTGCCTTGTCCACCAATCAACTCATCGTTGCCATCTCTACCGTGAAGTTCATCATTGCCTGCTTTACCATCTAAAGTATTATCTACATTGTTCAATACCTTCGCCAATTTACGAGGGTTCAACTTCTGTAGAAAGGGGATGAATACGACCCAAGGAGGTAAGCTTGGCAAAAATTTGGGCGAATATTATAGGCTCTGGTTTTACGGGCAGCATTTTTAACATTTCCCAGACATATTGAAAACCACGATAGAAAGCCTTGAGGTCAACAATTCCAGAACCAGGATGACAGGAGCGAAATTGAGCTAACAGACAGTAGGATAAGTTGACCATAAACAATGCTCATGTTAGCAGCATTAGTCACAGCAATTTGGGTTAAGTTCATAAAATCCTCCAATCCCCAAAACTGTTTGGCATCCCGGAAGTTAAATACTAGAGTGAAAGCGGAGACTATAGTAGTCTATGATTTTGTTATAATCCAAATTTAGCTCGCTAGAAAAAAATTTATCCAACCCATAAGTTTCTTGACCCGCTTTTGTCACAATTACTTCATCTCCTGCTCACAAATAAATATCATTTTGACTCCACAAATGTTGCCGAAAAAAAGCCCAAAACAGCATTGACCACGGTAGCACTGTCGCCAAAAATCTGCAGAGACTTCGGTAACTCCCGCCTTGAACCGTCCAACGAGAAATACCTAACATCGTTAAGAGTCCTGTCATCGCAAGCATTGCTTGCACGATCTGGTTCAATTGACGCACTGTTTTTGACTTGACATGAGGTTGTAGGCATTGTAAAAGTGCTAGAATTTCTAACATGGGCTAAAGTTGCTTTCTGAGTTGTCGTTGTGGTAAACAACAACTCTACTACTATTGCCCTCTTCTTTTTTCAGGTTTTCTCACTTCACCTAGAACACCGATTCAGTCACAAGCGCTCGTCAGGTAAGTGCGATCGCTTAGCCGCAAGCCGTACCCAACTTATCGCCCCAACAGGTGGTTGATAGCAAATTGTCTCGACCCCCTTCACCCAGCTATGTGATTTTCATTCTCTTCAACTTACCTTTGCTTTTGGATTCGTTCATACAACTATTACTTACCAACTTTTTTGACTGGGCTGACTGACTTACCTTACGATCGCCTGTTACTGAATCGATGTTCTAGTACTAGACTTCTTAGATTCTTTAACTTCACTTCTCTACCACCACCTCTCTTCACAATTGGCAAAGGTATTGTATAAATAAGGGAAAACTTCAAATTCTAAGTCATGATGGATGTGTAACAATAGATGAAAAACAAGAAATTTACGAAAATCGACAAAGTTTCTTTGGAGGAACACTGGTAAACATTACACTCTTGTGCGACGAGTCATACTATGCATTGGACTTTGAACCAGATGAAGAGCTGTTGTTTTAAGGGGGAGGTCTAGACTATGAAACACGAAATCTTTACCCTAATAGGCAAAAACTGCATTACACCGGGCGATGGTCAAAGGGTGTACGATTTGGTTCATCCAGAATTGTTAGCAGATCTACCTGTAGAATTAGACTTTGCAGGAGTGGAAATTTTTGCTTCCCCCTTCTTCAACTTCGCTATTGGGCAACTACTGAGAGATATCCCCCCAAGTCACCTTAAGCGTCTGTTAAAGGTGTCTAACCTTAACCAAGTTGGTAAGCAAATACTTAAGCACGGGAATTGAAAATTCAAAGCGATATTACTCTGACTCTGATTTTCGTAGTAGAGTAGACCAAGTTATCAGCGAACAGGCTAACACCCTTTGATGTCAGTTAACTATACAGTTCAGGCTGAGGTTGTTGATATCCGGTCTGACACTCCGAAAAAAGAAGACATATTTTTGGTAGATACTAATGTTTGGTACTGGCAAACTTACACTAATGCCAGTACTTCTTCTCGCCTCTATCAGATTACTGACTACCCGTCCTACGTTGCAAAAGCCATTTCCGCTAACTCATTGCTTTTATACTGCGGTCAATATTAGGCTGAATTAGCTCATAATATTGAGCAGGCAGAAAGACAAATTTTTTCTCCCACAATCAAAGTAAAAGAATACCGTCATAACTACCCAGCAGAGAGGGCAAAAGTCATTGCAGAAGTTCAAGCTGCTTGGAGTCAGGTAACATCGACTGCAGTATGCACTGATATTTTAGTTAATGAAGCTACAAGTAATGTTGCCCTTGCGAGATTTCAAACTCAATTGCTAGACGGTTATGATTTGCTCATGCTAGAAGCAATTGACAAAGCAGGAGTCACACAAATAATTACTGATGATGGTGACTATGTTAGTGTCCCAGGAATAACAGTTTTTACGGCTAATACAGGTGCGCTCGCAGCAGCTAGTAGCCAGGGTCAATTGTTGGTTAGATAGAGGAATGCTTTCGGAATGCGATCGCGATCGTCGAGGAATTTTATTTTTTTATACTCGTTAATATGAAAACTGTTGTCAAGTATGAGTCATCAGAATTTGTTTGCTCACTATTCTGAAGCGCAAATATCGCGGACAATAACCGACAATGTAGTGGTCTTTAGTGTTTAAAATTAAAGCCTGAGAATCGTAGGGATTGTGAAATTCGTGCGCTAACCATAACGTTTCCCCAGGTTCTAGTCGATCGATCCGCTCAATCGTACTGCTTGACAAATGTCGCAACCCGTGTAAGAAAAAGTAAAGATAGTACTGTCCTTGTTCATTAACTTCTGGACAGGCAAAAACGGCGAGTGTGTCTGTTTCTCGTTCCCCACCACTACGAGCTAAAATTGCAATTGGGTCTTTTTCATCGTTGAGAATATTCAGCCATTCAAGAAAACTTGAATAGTCAGGACGCTTACGCGACATTAACCGATTCGCAAACACTGGAAATAAATAAGTTGATGTATAAATTTTATCTAAGCGCGGAAACGAAGACAAAGGCTTAAAAGCACATTTCTCTTCAGCTTCTTTTACACCTTGAGTATAGACAAATTGATAGATACCCCCATCAAACGTTAAGCGACCAATGGGGAACCAACAGCGACTAAAGGGGTCAAGCCAAGCTAAAAACAGTGTTTTTGGTGTTTTCAAGGTAATGTTTCCCTCAAGGTAAGTAGCCTGTGAAAGTTTATTTCAAGAATGGATTGAGCAAAACGACTTGCATCGGGGGAAATGCGCGAGCAATTAATGCGATGAAAAATATCTAATATATTTGCTTTCGAGATATTTTCAAGTTGTGCCAACCATACACAAGCGGCTTCAGGATAGCGATGAGCAACGAGTGAAAACACATCAAAAGTTTTAAGGGTCTTTCTATCATCAACACTGCCATAAAATGCTGAGAAACATTTGTTTGCGTAAGCCTGAACTGAGCGTTTCTGTCTTTGAGAGTCCGAGAGGTCGCGTCCTAAACTTGAAGCATGGTCGTAAGTAGGTGCTAGGTGTTGGGTTTCTTCTGAAGTCAATGCTGTTTTGATTTGGACAATCCCCCAGTTTTCATGGTGACGGTCTCCATTACCAATCCATGCATCTAGCAGAAGATAGCCAACAAACACATCTACTGCTTTTTGGATGCCAGACGGCGGTGTCCAATCAATGGGTAAATTTACAGATTCGCCTGCAATTACCTTCAGTACTACATCTATTGTATGCTGTGATATACCAGAAGTGCCAAATGTAGGGTAGTTCGGCACAATTGAGGAAAGAAGCTCGTTCCCATGAACAAGCGTCCCTTCTGGTGGTAAAAAGTTGGGTGATATTATGCCACGATCTCCAGACCAAGTAGAAGCCAATTCGTAAACAGCATGAGGAAGTCCCAATAGGGAGCATAAATAGTAATGCAACTTTTTCTGCCCAATCTTCCCCCAGATCTGGTCGGCTTTGCTTATAAAGACAACGACCAAGTTTCTCGTGGTTAAACCAAAATTTATACTTACTACCTAAAGTTTCATTTGAGGATGCTGCATATGCTTCTTGGGTGACAAGCAGGATTGGGAATTCCGAGATCATAAATTGGAGCGAACGCACAGCTACCAGATTAAAACAAAATAATGTTATGTTTTTCTACCACACTCGGTCAATTTTCTAAATTTATCCACATAACCTATCATTTCTAATTTGTTCGCCAGATACTATCACAAAATGCTACTCATGTCAGCATTGAGTCAGAAATGTCGCCTGATGAGGTTTTATGAGCTTAGGCAGAGCAATTCTCTTAATTACTCTGGTGATTCCAGGTGTGTTGGTCACAGGTTCATCACTTTACTCTTTCAATCTTGATTATATAGCTATGGGGAGAACCGAAAGGTATGTAGAAAGGTTGGTTAGGGAAGGAAGAAACAATGAAAGACAGTTGGATCTTGCCTATCATCGCAATCTAGTTCACCGCATAAACGCACTATCCAATGGAACTTGGGGATTTATCGGTGCAGCGATCGCAGCTATAGGCATTCATGGAATTGCCACTACCAAAGACGAGACAATCCAAGATCAAAAGAAAGCCTCAAAGTAGTTCGTAATTCGTAGTATGCGCTCCGCGCACGCTATGCGAACGTAATTCATAATTGATTGAGTTACCGACAATGAATTACTTTTTGGATATCATCAAGAGAGCGATCGCGATAACGCCCGTAACGCTCCTGTTTATTTTTTATTTTCTCTCCTAGGTCTGGCAGTATACCAAAGTTAGGTGGCATTGGCTGGAAATGCTTGGGTGAAGCCGAACTAATAAATTCAAACAGCGACCCCATCATTGTTGTATTGGGTAAAGTCAAAGGTTCTTTACCCAAAGCAACACGTGCTGCGTTGGTTCCCGCCAGCCAGCCGCCAGCAGCAGCAGCTGTGTAGCCCTCAGTTCCAATTAACTGTCCCGCCGCAAATAAAGTCGGGCGCTCTTTAAATTGCAAATTAGGAAGCATTAACTGGGGAGCATTAATAAAAGTATTGCGGTGCATCACTCCCAACCTTACAAATTCTGCATTTTCCAAACTAGGAATTAATCGAAAAACACGCTTTTGCTCGCCCCATCGCAAATTGGTTTGGAATCCTACCATATTCCAAAGCTGTCCGGCTTTGTCTTCTTGTCGCAACTGTACCACGGCATAGGGACGTTCTCCAGTGCGGTGGTCTGACAATCCCACGGGTTTCAAGGGACCGTAGCGCATGGTATCTTCTCCCCGTCTTGCGAGTTCTTCAATTGGCAAACAACCTTCAAAAAACTTTGCCGTTTCCCTCTCAAAATCTTTTAATTCTACTTGTTCGGCTGCACAAAGTTCTTGCCAAAACCGCAAGTACTGCTCTTTATTCATCGGACAGTTTAGATATGCCGCTTCACCTTTGTCGTAACGAGAAGCAAGAAAAGCAATATCGCGGTTTATAGATTCTCCCACAATAATCGGGCTAGCAGCATCAAAAAAGCTGAGGTATTCCATTCCAGTGAAGCGGCGCAAATCTTCTGCTAAGTCCGGGCTTGTTAACGGGCCTGTTGCCAAAACAACAATACCTTCCGGGATACTACGCAATTCTTCTCGCCGGAGTTCAATTAAGGGATGGCGAGCGAGGGTTTCTGTTAAATCAATGCTGAATTGTCCCCTATCTACAGCAAGCGCACCACCTGCAGGCACTGCATGTTCGTCAGCTTTCGATATCACAATAGAACCCAGTCGGCGCAACTCTTCATGCAACAAACCCGCCGCGCGATCGCTTGCCATTGCTCCAAATGAATTGCTACATACCAATTCCGCCAAATGTTCCGTGTGATGAGCACCGCTAAATTGTTTTGGACGCATTTCCCACAGAATGACAGGTATCCCAGCTTGGGCTATTTGCCATGCTGCTTCTGTCCCGGCTAGTCCACCTCCAATAACTTGAATCGGTTGCTTTTCCATACTCATCCGAACGACGACATTTGGCAGAATTTATTTCATCTATACCAAGTATAGTATCCTTTCCCATACATGGCTCTTTAGGTAACGGCTGTAGAAGCCTCGGAGCTAGTTTGACTTAACTTCCGCTTGTGTAGTCTGTCGATTGGGGTCATGGTTAAAATTGTTATTTCATATTTAAGCAACTTATGACCCTCGAACAACAACTCGAAAAACTTGCCAAACTCGGTTTAACGCTTAATGAAGGAGTTACGATTGATGACCTTTTGTACTCATTTGACCGGGAGGATTATGAAAAAAAACCTTTTGATTTAATCTTATCTATGCTCGGCTCGTGCGTTCAGCGCGAACCTTGGGGAAGGTTGATATCAGATCGGGTGTGGTCATTTGACACTGAGTGTATTTACCAAACAGGTGATTATGCCAGGATTGTTAAGAAACTATGCTCGCTTGCAAATAAACCAGATTTAATCAACGGTCTCAAAGATTTTGTAGATATTGAAGAGCGGGAAGCATGGCTTAAATACAGAATTAACGGTAAACATTATGGCTGGACTATTTATGTTAATGATGATTGGGCTGACACATTAACTCTTTCATACGTTATGGATCGTATTGAAAGTGATGGTTTTCACTTTTACTACAAAGATAGTGGGCAAGCAATGATTTTATTTTACTTGCATGAAATAGCTGCTTTTCAAATTAATCAATTGTCAGGCAATATACTTCAACGAATTACCTAAGAATGACAACAAAATAGGGCGCAAGGCCGCCGCGCCCCTACAAATCTTATGAAATGGTTCTGAAAAAGAACACTTGTCTGACTTAATATTCGGTATATACTGAGATAACCTATAATCTAGGTAATAGAAGTAACTGCCTTGGAGCTAGCTTGGTTCAACTTGCGATCGCGTAGTATTTTAAGAACCCGTTTAAATTGTTCAAACTCCTCCTGGTTCAATTCTGTTTTGCTCCATGCTTCTCGTTGCATTAAGCGATCGAGCCAGTCATTCAACTTAGGATAATTTTTAAGACTTATCCCTGACTGAACCAATAAAGATATAGCTCCTCCTACAACGATATCTCCCAAGGTTAAGCGATCGCTACCAAAATAAGAATTCTCTCCTAAAAGTTCTACCAAAAAGCTGAATACTTTATTTATGTGTTCCCTAGCTTGTACAACTTTGGGAGAGCTTGTATCTTCATATAACTGTGTAATTATCTGAGGTAAAAGCTCATTGTTCGTTACCATTTGTACCATTCTGACTGTAGCCAATCCTTGGGCTTCTTTAGGCAACATTTCAGGTGTTGGATATTTAGCTTCTAAATAATCCATAATTGCTAAAGATTCTATGACGCGGAACCCATCATCAATAATGACTGGAACGTGATGAAAAGGGTTAATTGCTAAAAACTCTGGTTCCATTTGACTGCCATTCAAGTTTACCAAAATCGGTTCAAAGGGAATGTTTTTTTCTAGTAAGGTTACCCATACACGACGAGCCATTGGCGAGCGGGGATTGTAGTAGAACTCAAGCATCAAAAATTCCTCCTAAAATGTTACACTCCAATCAGACCATTCGGTCTGTTATTTGACATACGAATGTATTTCGTTTTATCAAACACTTATGGTTCCAGCGAATTGGACACTAGCGGAAGTGTTTTAATTCTTCCTCTGCCATGTGCCAAACATTTTCTTCTGCTGGGAATAAACTTTGTTCGACATCTTCTTTATACTTTTGTATTGTTTGAGCAGTCAAAGTTTGATAGTCTTGATATTTTTTGGCAAGTTTTAGCTTGCGCGGTGTGATTCCTAAGATGTCGTTCACGATGAGAACTTGTCCATCAGTAAACCTACCCGAACCAATTCCAATGGTGGGAATACTTAGTTTTTCAGTTACGATTTGACCGAGTTCTTCAGGAATTAGTTCTAAAACAAGCATAGAAATACCAAGTTTTTCCAGTGCGATCGCACCTTCAATAATTGCATTTGCCTGCTCAAAAGTTTTTCCTTGTACCCTTTTCTGCTGATGAGTTTGTGGTAGTAAACCAAGATGACCGCATACTTTTATATCATGTTTAATAAGATGCTTAATAACTTCTTCTCGAACCCCTTCTAATTTAACAATATCTGCTCCATGCGCTAAAAGTTTTTTGGCGTTATCGAGGGCTTGTTTGGGAGTTTCATAGGAATTATAAGGCAAATCGCCAAGAATATATGCTTGGGAGACTCCTCGTCGAACAGCTTTGAGATGATGGGCAATATCATCTACCGTAACTTCTTGTTCGCTATCATATCCAAGTATATTAGTGCCTACGCTGTCACCAACAAAAATGACATCAACCCCAGCCTTATCTTCCAACAGTGCTGTATGATAATCATACGCTGTTAGGGCTACAATTTTTTGATGATTCCGCTTTTTCGCCAACAAGTAAGATGAGTCTTTTTTCATGGGAACCTTGACTTTCAGACCAGTAGGTCTGTTTTTAGATAAGAGTAAATCTTAATACATTTTAATTGCTTTAGATTTGCACGTGGTTCTTTATATACTCGTTTAAATGCTGAGTGACTCTTTCTATATAAATCAGGTCTCCATATAGCTTGCTCATCATCACAGCACCCTCAAGTGAAGAAATCATAATGGTAGCTATTTCATCAATATTCACCATCGAGCGAATTTCTCCCCTTTCGATACCCTTTTGGATAATTTGAGAGACCATTTCCCGCCAAGAGTCCATTGCTTGTCTCGCACGTTCTCGCAAAGCAGGGTGCGTGTCATCACTTTCGATAGCTGTGTTTAGTATGGGACAACCTCCCTTGATAATTGGGTTATCTATATTGCTACGAAAGATATCTACGATCGCTTGCAATCTATCCACAGCATGATGCTTGCTACGCAATATAGTTCTGTAACGCTCTTTAAATTGAGCTACGGCAAAATCAAACGCTTGCAGTGCGAGCTCGTCCTTGCTTTGAAAATGATTATATATGCCTCCTTTCTGCAATCCCGTAACGCGCATAATATCCGCAATAGATGCACCAGCATAACCCTGTTGATTAAACAGTTCGGCTGCTTGTTGGAGAATTTTCTCTTTGGTTTCTTCGCCTTTAGACATTTTGATGTTTCCGACCACTCGGTCTTTTTTTATTTAAACTGATGAGTCGTCCTAAGTCAAGCAGTTGGTGGAGGGACTAGGGGACTTCACGCAAAGGCGCAAGGCACAAAGCTATCTAGAGCATTTTCGCGCCTTTAGGTGAAGCAGAAAAATGTGTGCAAAAAGTGTAGGAGAACGCAATTACCACATCGTTAATCTGTATCTACCATTTTCTTGCGGCATTGCGGAAATCACCACAACATAGTAAGTACCATCATCAGGTAACTTTGCTTTATCAATGAGAGCGCTGTACTTGCGATCTTTGTCTAAATCCGAAGCAATAACTTGCCCTTTAGAATTCATCAAGACCACGTAAGGAATAAACTCCTCATAAACACTCTCTACACGTATACTGACACGTTGGTCTCTCTTCCCTTGAAACTTAGAAACATCATAAGAGTTTCTATTTTTTTTCAAAGTTAAATTTTCATCTAATTTAGATGCTTCATCTAAAAGATAGCCGGATGTGTCGTTTCTGAGAGCTAAACTATAGCGACCTATATCTTTAGAATCTCGGCTTGTGACAGCGATCGTATACTTACCCGCTACAGGTAATCGTGCAAATATGTAGGCGTCTTTGTTTTTTTGTGTAGTTCCCCGACTCACAAGGACGTTATTATCGGGAGCGAGTAGAAGAACAAATGGTTCTAAAGCCAGATTATTAGTACGGCGATTATCTGCACTACCAGTTAACCTGATTTGAATGCGTTGGTTTTCTTGCCCGTCAAACTGATAAAAATGGTAACGCCTGCCTTTGTATTGATAATCGTTAGGAGTCAGAATACCAAGTGCAAAGTCTACAAAATTAATCTCTTTAAAAGCTATTCCATTGGATGAGTTAATTGGTGAATTTTCCGTTCTTTGTCTGTCGATCTGTCTTGAATTTACAGCAGCAGTACGCTCAACTATTGGTTTGGAATTTGAAGTCGCCGTGCGATCGCTTGAAGTACGTCCTCCTTGTCGTGAGATAGTATTTTGTGCGGGAGCAGTCGCGGTGTTCCTACTTGGAGCCGTCTCTACTTGTGGCTTGGGCTTGGGTGCGGGAGCAGTCGCGGTATTCCTACTTGGAGCCGTTTCTACTTGTGGCTTGGGCTTGGGTGCGGGAGCAGTCGCGGTATTCCTACTTGGAGTAGTGTCTGTTTGTGGCTTGGGCTTGGGTGCGGAAGCCGCCGTGCTCGTACTTGGAGTAGTGTCTGTTTGTGGCTTGGGCTTGGTTGCAGGAGCCGTTGCTGTATTGGTAGTTTGGGGTTTGGGTTTGGGTGCGGAAGCCGCCGCCGTGCTCGTACTTGGAGTGGTCTGTGTTTGTGGCTTGGGCTTGGTTGCAGGAGCCGTTGCTGTATTGGTAGTTTGGGGTTTGGGTTTGGGTGCGGAAGCCGCCGCCGTGCTCGTACTTGGAGTGGTCTGTGTTTGTGGCTTGGGCTTGGTTGCAGGAGCCGTTGCTGTATTGGTAGTTTGGGGTTTGGGTTTGGGTGCAGGAGCCGCCGCCGTGCTCGTACTTGGAGCAGTCTCTACTTGTGGTTGGGGTTTGGGTGCGGGATTGGCAACGTTAGCACTTGGAGTGCTACTTTGCGAAGGTTTTGGTGCTAAAGGAGATTCAATCGCTTGTTTTGGAGTAGTTGGACTCACAGGTACTTGGGGAGTCTCTACTTGCTCAACGAGTTTACTGACTGCTTCTTGTTCTCTTTCATCTGGTAGTTTAGCGATCGTGTAGGGATTGGTTCGCTGAGCCTCTCTGAAGACTTTTACAGGCATAGTATAGCCGGATATTAACAAGCTACTACTTATACAACAACTAAGAAGGAATTTAGCTCTGTGTATGTAACTGTTTTCGCTTTTTCTTGACATAATCCGATTCCTGCAAAATAAAGGTATACGATTCCCTAGAAATAAGATATTTGTATAGTTTTTTTTTCAGCTAATAAAGGAGCTTCATAAAAAAATGTTTTTAGCCAAACAGTTTTTGACTCTTAAAAGAGGAAAATAAGATTAAAAAAATGAAAATTAACTGTAAATATAAGAAAAATCAGTGAATGTGTGCAATTTGTTCATTAAAATTCTTCATTTCTAATTTTTTTAGAGGAATCCTAAATTGTTTGTGAAAAATTTTTATTAGTATAGATAAGTTTGTACCACACAAAAGCCTTATATGTGTGGCATAGTCCTATCTACTTACATTTTAAAAACAAAATTAGGACATTTATATATTAACATAGTGAAAAATCAAAAGATTTAATGCGTTACCCCGATTACATTCATGGTAAATGTATCATAAGTAGACTTGACAAAAAGCTTATTTAATGTGTTTACGAAAGATTGATTTTTCAAGTATCGAAGCAATGTCCTGCCTTGATGTGAAGTTGTTAAATCGACTGAGCTCGACTCCAAATAGTAATTGATGTTGAATCGAGCCGATTGAGAATTTACCAATCAGATCTACTGTCAAGTTATAGGCATTGTTGCCAACGGCAGGCAAGCCGAGCGCTATTTGACTGATTACATCAATGTTATCTGCCTCAAAAGTCAAGTTGGTGTTCTGACTAATTTCCCAACGTAGGACAGTGACTTAATGCCCGCCGATCTGGGTTCTGACATCATTCGTACCCCCATCAATTGCTGGACTACCTGTATAAAGGGTATAAGTATCATTATCATCGTACCCACCCAAAATGAAATTGACGTTACCTCTATCTTCAGGAAAGCCACAGGTAGTATCGTTTGACAAATTGAAGCCCAGCTCGATGATGGTGCCATCACAATTTTTCCCGTCGAAAGCTTATGTTCTCCGAGCGTAATAAATGTTTCCAATTATTCCGAATTAACCCAATCGGTCTTACAAGTGCGATCGCACTCCATAACTTCACCGTTATACTGCTGAATCGGTGGGTACCAGACAATCTTGCTCTTGTAGTCTTGTGTAGTATAGTTAACAAAGCTTACAGATTTTTGTTGCGAGCGCTTATGAGTCAGCAAACCTATCTCAAAGTCCCATTTGTTTGGGAAGAGCCAAAACCACGGATTGAAGTTTCAACTCGGTTGACTTTTGAGCCAGCCAAAGCAATTTGCGACAATCCTTTAATTTCAGTCGTTGCGCGTGTCATGACTTCATCAAGTGATGCAAACGATCGAAGACTTGTAGCAGAACACGATCCTGATAAAGCGGCTGAGTGTTTGTTGAATTCATCAAAAGATGGCTTTTCGTACCAAGATGAATGGTGGCAGTTCGGAATTAACGAAAAAGGGGACATTGTAGGATTTGTGCTTCCGGTCACTTACACGGGGTGTGCCAAAGAAAGTTTAGAAGAAGGTACAATCTACTACATTGGGGTTGTGCCGGAGTATCGAGGGCTGGGTTTTGCAAACGATCTTTTGTCAAAAGGAACGCGGACATTACAAGAGGTCGGAGTCTGGCGAGTCTTTTGTGATACGGCTGTCAATAATGCGCCCATGATTTCTGCGTTCAATCGTGTTGGCTATCGGCAGTATAGTGAGCCTTGGGAACGCCCTCTTTAATCGCCATTTGTGAAAAAGTTGACGCTCTACTGAATATTGACTTTTGCACCCTTACAGTTCACTGCCACGATGGCCTGGGGTTGGCGGTCGATAATTACCTAGAGAACCGATTCAGATAACAACTGCATAAGTGAATTCTGCTGATATTTATAAATAATCACTTCTTCAACAATTACACATGGCTACTTATTCAACTCAAATTCAATTTGGTGGTTCAGATGCCCCTTGGCATGACGATGCGGACTTGGTGCTTGAAATCAAGAATCGTCAGGACGTTGTTCCATCTAAGAGTTTACCTGCTACGGGCACCGTAGTTACATGGTCAGGGCCTAATGGGAATGGCAGTATCACTTTTTTTGACGACGCCAATTCGTTCTTAGGGTCTGCACAGTTTCCAGGCGAAGGTCCTGTAGGTTATCGAGGACAGCTAAAGTAGTCTTGTCTACAGTATTCGCTAACGGCATCCATCCGGATCGCAAAGGAACCTCAAAGGAGCCTTGCCTTACGCGATCGCATCCCTTACCTAAGAATTGAAAGTGCGATAAGCGAAGTTTAACGGCTAAAGCCATATCGCATTCCTCTAATTTGTAAAACACTCTGGCGGCATCAAAAACAAACCAACGAGAACCACAACACTCGTAAATTCTATAATGGTAGGGAGTTACAAGTCTCATAAGTTAAACTTGAGACGGTTCAGCTGATAGTGTGCCTTGATGAAAAACCATTTGCCATCGCCCGGACAGTAATTTCCAGATAGAACTGCGAAGCGAATACGTCGTTTGTCCGGTTACCTCATTGTACCGAGCAGCGCGGTAAGTTGCTAATATCACCCCTGGTGCCAAAGCTCGTGTCTGAAAATCCATTAACGACAATTGTTCTGCAGACTCGGATTGGAGAGCTTCTACTATGTGTGACTTATCGAAAATACGTCCCGAGCTTCCAAACTCTGTAAATTCATCTGCCAGCAGATACGCTACATCATGTGAGGATGAACGAAATTCTGGTTGCAGTAATTGCTCTTCAAGTTGCTTAAGTTCTTCGTTGTACGAATTGTCTGTTTCCATAGCGGGGGTGCTGATTCTACTTTAGGATTGACAGATACTCCTTTTATAGTAAGCTACAGCTTGTAAACTACCCTTAGTGCCACTATGTTTGATGATAACGAAGAAGACTTAGAGGATGACAACTTAGAAGAAGACCAAGAATATCCAGAAGAACTTCTCCCAGTGGTTGAACTCTCAGATGCTATCTTCGATCTGATTGAAAAACTTGAGAAAGTTCAGGAAAAACTTGAGAATTACGAACAAGAATATCTTGAGGCTGACTCAGGAGTTCGTCAATCTTTTGATTTACCAAATCGAGAGGTATTTGAACGGTGGGATGAATTTATCTACAATGCCATTACAGAATTAGATGACTTGGGAGAAGCAATATAATCACTGAGGTTATAGCACAATTATGTATAAATTACTGACTTGGCAAAGGTTGTGGAAGCGATCGCCTCATTCATTTCTAACAACCTATCTGACAACTCTGACAACTTGAGAGCGGAAAATAAAGTTTTGTGAAGAATTAGCAGGCTTTGCGTAAAGCTTGCACTTTATAAGTGAGTAGTAAGCAGGTGTTAGCCTGATTTCCATAATTATGGTCTACTCAAAAAAGAGTACAACGACTGCAACATACCAGGGGGTGCAATGTCACAGATAACGACAAGTTGTTCCTTTTTATTAGGTATTGCGATCGGTGGTGCAACCGTCATAAGTGCAAATTGTGCTCTTGCCCAAATCACCCCAGATGGTACTTTACCTAATAATTCTGTCGTTACACCAGATGGTAGTACCTTTAATATTACCGAAGGAACTCAAGCAGGAAGCAATTTGTTCCACAGCTTTAGTGAGTTCTCTGTTCCTACTGGCGGCATCGCAATATTTAATAATGCTCTTGATATTCAAAACATTATTAGTCGGGTAACGGGTGGGTCAGTTTCTAACATTGATGGGTTAATTAAAGCTAACGGAACGGCTAACCTGTTTCTGATTAATCCGTCGGGTATTATTTTTGGTAAAAATGCCGCGCTGAATATTGGAGGGTCTTTCCTAGCAACTACAGCAAGTAGTCTGAAATTTGCTGATGGTACAGAGTTTAATGCAAAGACTCCTCAAACAACACCGCTGCTAACTATAAGTGTCCCCATTGGTTTGCAATTTGGAAATAATCCAGGAAGTATCCATAGTCAATCACTATCGACTGTAGACCAAAATGGTAATCCATCGCAGTACGGGCGGGTTGTTGGTCTACAGGTGCAGCCAGGTAAAACCATAGCGCTAGTAGGGGGTGACGTGACGCTGGATGATAGCTTGCTGAGAGCAGAAGAAGGACGCATTGAGTTAGGTAGTGTTGGTAGCATCAGTCTAGTCAGCTTGGCTCGTATTAATGACCGAGCACATAAATAAATAGTGTACCCCTCGTCAGTACTACTAACCTGTATCACTCAACCTCATAGCTCAAGGGAAGTGCGATCGCTCGAGGAGCAAGGTCAGACGTCATCGCTTTTATTAGATAACTTGGGAAAACCACTATAATCCTTGAGATACAAAGCACAATAGGCGATAGCTTCGCTACTGCCTCCGGCAGATCGCATTTATTTCACGTCATAAACATTCAGAATATCTTTACAATACACAGTAGCGAAAGAACCATAAGTTTTTATTTGGGTACAGTGTTAGATATCGCACCTGAGTTACTGCCCAATTAAAATACTAGGTTCACCCGTAAACCAAACACCATTTACAATTAGGTGTTTGATGAGCCACTTCTCGCCCTCCCGTACCAAACTCACATCGTATTGGTTCTTCATGAGACAGTGACGACTGCGCTGGTTCGGTGGAATGTGTTGAGCTTCCACAATCGCATAAAGCTTTGCCGTATCGCCATTTATTTCTGTACGCGGGTTTGTGACAGAGTGTGTGGTAACGAGCAAACAAACGCTTGCTTTCAAGAGTTGGATAATCGGATCGCGCCCGGTTAACACGGGAAAATCTAACCCCCACAACTTGTTACCTTGGGTAAAATCAACAACTGCATCGGGTGTCAGTGATGAGACAAGCAGTTCTTCACTATTAAAATCAATACCCACTGATTGAAGGTCCAAGTTCGGTAACTGATGACGATCTCATTGTGGAAATGAAGCAGGAAAGGACTAGTGCAGTGGCGATAAGCCGGGTACGGCTTGCGCTAAGAGCGATCGCGGTTCCATCTCTGCTGCCAAGTTCCATTTATGAAAACCATGAAGAAAAAAGAGTAACTATTGCTACTAAAACAATGCTTTTTAATACTGACCCTTTAGTTGGTTACGCGACTGTTAGTGGTATTCCTTTTATACTGCATGAAAAATCTCCTTACCAAGTGGACTTTGACTATAAATTGCTAACGACCAAGTCAAAGTTCATGGATGCGATGGCGTATGCAGGAAAAGTTGTGGCTAAAAACCATGCTATCTCCGATAAAGACTACGATACTGCAATTGTTGCTGTAAGTGTTGATAAAGAAGTCACTGATATGACAAGTGGCGATCGGGCTGCATTCAAAGATGAAATAGTTAACTTTGCTGTAGATTATGCGACTCAAGTTGAGTACGACTACACCAGTTTTGTCAATGCTTATAACCAAGGAGTGCCACTTTACTAAACTTGCTGTAATATAACTGATACGCGGGATCGCATACGGTAGAGTTAAGTAAAACTATGCTCGCTTGTTTGAATCTGATTGTGCTATGGACTGCCTACGATCGCAACGTGAAGAAAAAAACATAACCATTTATGACTTGATGGATGAAATTTTAGTGGTTTGTCCGCGTTGTCAAGCACTAGCATATATTACATCTGTTTGTTCTGACAGTACAACCGTTCCAACTTACTTTCAAGCACGGCGTCTTGTATGTAGGGGATGTGAATTGAGTCAAGATTGGGCGAGTCAAAGTGTTGGATACGATTGGCATGCAGACCCCATGCGCGATCCTTACTTTAAACTACCACTGTACTTACAGACCAAATATCGCCAGTACGTATTGTGGGCATACAACGAATGCCATTTACTGCTGCTAGAACAATATATCGCCAGCTCGTTGCGTGGATCGAAGCCCGTTCCTCAATATGGGTGGCATAATCAAAGCTTATTTAGCCGCTTACCCAAATGGATGATTGTTGCTAAACATCGTCCTGGCTTACTGAAGGCAATTTCCAAACTCAAGCAAGAAAAACTGGGTACAAACTGAGTGGAAACAGCCTTATCGATCGCCAGCCTGTATTTCTATTTCTTACAAAACTTTACAACAAGGTGGCGGTGTTGCAAGGGTATATGGAGCGATCGCAGTGCCATTGCTGATTCTAATTGTCAGTCTCTTGCGTTTCTTCGGGCAACTTGTTCGTAAGGCAGACTTATCGTGTTGGGTCATCGCTAACTTTAACAATCAGCTTGCCAAAGTTTTTCCCTTGTAATAAACCTATAAAGGCATGGGGAGCTCGATCCAATCTCTCTACAACGTCTTCCTTATACTTGAGTTTACCTTCTCGCAACCACTCAGAAACATCTTTGACGAATTCTGCCTGACGATGTTGGTAGTCACCAACGAGAAAACCCTTGATAAGAGCGCGTTTAACCAACAATGGCATTAAATTAGGACCGGGAGGAGAATTTTCAGTCGCTCACGAGATTGCTACTAGAACAATATATAGCCAGTTTATTGCGTAGCTCGAAGCCCGTTCCTCAATATGGCTGGCATAACCAAAGCTTATTTAGCCGCTTACCCAAATGGATGATTGTTGCCAAACACCGTCCTGGCTTGCTTAAGGCGCTCGCCAAACTCAAGCAATAAAAACTGCATACATACTGAGTGCAAACAGCATTTTTGATTGCCTGTATTCCCCTTGATTACAAAACTTTACAACGAGGTGTGCAAGTGGCACGGGTATCTAGAGAAATCGAACTTTATCCCACAGAACCAAAGTGCAATACGGCTTGAGCCGTTAAGATTCACTTATCGCTACCTCACCCGACCCAATCTTTACACAGTAGCTCGGCGACATATTGCAGCACTGTCACCGTCGCCTTACTTTTTAATAAATAGTTGGTAATTATATTAACAGCAGAACCTAACTAACGGACATAGTACTTTAATGTTTTTCTGGCAAATCTGGCGTATCCTTATTGGTAGTGTTAACCGTAACTAAGAGTACGGGTTTTTGTTTGGGTTAGGGTTTGATGAAAATAGGAGTGCGATCGCTTATTGAGCGGGCATTACAGCCAAAGATATCAACAAGGGAAATTGAAGTCCCCCACTCTTTACCCTAAAACTTCCATAAGGAGCAACGCACCGCACAGACTAATGCACTCAGCTAAAACTTCCCCAATCACGTGGTAGAAACCAAGGAGATTTTTTAGTATCCCAGATAACGAACTCCCCCGGATTAAAAGAATCTTTAGTAGCTTCAATCTGAATTACTTGCTCTGGTGGCAAGCTGAGAGTGTGGTTTTTAGTATCACTGTCATAATCCCAAAAATGGTAGCGATTTGACTTATCTTTTGCAGTTTCTAATCTACCAATAATACTCCCCATTTTCTCAACTAAACCTCGTAGATAGTCAAGATACTCCTCCGCTATCAAAGCAACTTCTTCATCTGTAAATCCAGAACACTCTTTGTTCAAAGCATAAACAACGAAATCTTTATCATATTTGTACAGTTGAAATTTTTTAGGATTTTTGGTAGAAGAACGATAATAGGAGTAAAATGATTTATAAAATTGTAGTATAATCTCAATAAGCTGGTTAATAGCACCTTGAAGTTGAGGGTCTTCTTCTGTTTCAAGAATAGCTTCCAGAAAAGACTGCCATCTGCCAAAATTCCCTCGATCTCTTTGACCTTGAAACAGGAAATGAACTTTGCTCCAAACTTCATCACGCTTTGAATTATTTTGAAGAAAGGGAATTATTACCTGCAGATTTTCTATAAGAGATGAATTAACACGCTCTAAAATCTCTTTTGCTGTATTCACAAGATTATTAATTTTTCTAATTTTTGAATCAGCTACCCAATTTTCCGCTTTAGTGCTAACTCGATTCAGTTCTCGGACAATAGCTTGCAATTTCAGGTTTCCTGGATTCGACTTACGCGCACTAGAGATTAAATCTTCAATCCATTCCTGAGCCTCAGCTGTTTTAATTAAACTAAAGGCAATCTCAGCTAAGTTATTGCTTACAGTGATTTCATCTAAATTTCTATTTAACTCAAATGATAACATTTACTCCAGTAAGAATTTGGTAGGAAAAGCATCCACTAAAGCATTGTGTAAAAGCCTTTGCTGTTAAATCCTCAGCTAGTAGCACTACGCCTTGAGTTGATGGAAAATCGTGAAATCCCTTAGATTGCCATTCATCGCGTTTGATGGATGGAAGTACAACCCTAAAGTTGAAAGACACCAAACCCCGTGTTTCCCGTGGTACATCTAACTTATTTTTAATGGCAAACATTTGGTCTTCTGCTTGAGCGACAGGTGTCTCAACTTCTGAATGCCAGTTGTTCATCTTCCATTCGTGACCGTAGATGCTAGCAATATTATTGATAGTGCATCCTTTGCACTCAAATACCCATAAACCTAACTCTCGATGCAGCATGAGAATATCGGGTTCTCTGTGCAGCTTTTCCGTTTTATGAAAAATGGGGTAGCGATAAAACGCCACCCCAGGTTCATTTTTAAATGCCTCTTTTAACCTTTCCCAAACTTCTTTTTGAGCTTTGTTTTGGTCGAAAGGTTCATAAGGATGAAATTCCATAGGACAATGTGTTTTTCTATATTCAGTATTATTTCTTGTATTTTATTTGTCCTATGCTTTAGAGGCTCTCGTCATCAGGGAAAAACAGTAACTTAGATACTAAGGCAAATACACGAAGAATTACTTATCATCCCTACTTCTAATTATGGCGATCGCTTGTGGTGGGTTCGTGCGATCGCACTCCATCCATTAGACTAAAAGTGCGATCGTGATGGTAGCGGATTCATACAATTGCACCAAAACCAGATAAAGTGCAAGCAGTTCAGCACGTTAAGTACGCAAGAGCTGGATTGAGAGGGAATAAGGGGGAAATATCTAGAATACGAACTTCCCCCAGAACTAAGAGGAAGTGCAATCTGCCGCTATGCTGTAGGTTTGCCTATTACCTTCTTCCGCCTTTGCCTGTTTGCAGAACGTATGTACTGAAACCAAACTGCACAATAAAGCGATCGCACTCGCACTACTCTATCCAAAACCATCCCACTTCACGCAAGGCTTTGCCCATCACCTATCAACTGTGCCAAAAAAAAAAGCATCCAACCTCGATGCACGCACCACTTCCCCCAGTACATTCCCCATTCTCCGCACCCGATCGACTCCCTCTGGTGAGTTCTTGAAAATCAACAATTAAGCCTGCCTTCTTTGCCTCTCTTAGTTTTCTCACCTCTTGCGGCATCAATCCCCTCACTCGCTTCTTCTCAACAGGTGTCAACGCCTCCCATGCCTCTTGCTTGTAGTCCTCGCGAACAGCCACAGCAACTCTTATTTCCCGCCAAGTCGTAGCTACTTGAAACGTCTCAAAATCCTCGCTTATGCTTCTAGATCCTGACAAATTTTGGGTCTGGTTACACCTAGTTAGGTGTGACGCAGCTTGGTGAAGCGGCGGATTAGATATGCCGCAAGGAAAAAGAACGGTGCCCAGCCAACGAGGAAGAGAAAAAACGCTGGCGAAAACGATCCGGGCTGATTGCCTAGGTATGCACTAGTAGCTGGATCGTCGCCTTTGATTGCGATGCCGATCGCCGGTCCAAACCCTTGAAGCGCACCCCACCAACTGAATGCTGCCAAGCAGCTCGTGCC
>NZ_BAACAP010000180.1:0-54706 GCF_045865695.1 Scytonema hankhaensis NUACC26 | reverse complement strand
ATATTATGACCATTTGCAATATCAAAGCCAATCACTTCATATCCGTCGGCACACAAAACTTTTTCAACAACTGAACCAATCATTCCTTCGTTGCCCGTAACTAATATTTTCATAGTCCTCACCTGCATATGATTTTGCTCAAGACCTGCTTAAAGTGGCAGCCCCGCAC
The DNA here is from genome assembly GCF_045865695.1 of Scytonema hankhaensis NUACC26. NCBI lineage: Bacteria > Bacillati > Cyanobacteriota > Cyanophyceae > Nostocales > Scytonemataceae > Scytonema > Scytonema hankhaensis. The sequence continues at coordinate 54,537 of NZ_BAACAP010000180.1, read as the reverse complement.
AAAAACCAATAATCCCCGCGAATACAATAAGAATAATCATTTTAATAGGGGGAGAAAGCGGTTGCTGCCGACAACCGCTTTCTCCCCCTATTAAATATCCATGAGAAGCTTTGCACTCTGTAGTAAATTAATGGTGCATGATAATAATTAGTATTGGATTATTTTGACAATTTTAAGCTTTTATAAAAATTGACTTCTCTTAGGTTATTCCACCATAAATATCAATAAACCACTCACCTAAATTAGGAAATTTTTCGTGCGTAGAATTGGTGAGACGCTCAATTTTTTGTTCAATTTCATCCATAGCTTTTTTAGTAAGTTTAACTCCATTAGAGTAAGCTTGAGTTACTAATTTAACAACAGGATGCTTCCCTTTCCATGTCATATTTTTAGCAAAGTTCAAAGCTGTCTCTACTTCATCCAAAATACTTCCATTCCAATGTTTCTCTAATATCCCCCATGTTCGCTCAATCGGATTATATTTGCTGTGATAGGGGGGATAGTAGGCTAAACGGATATTTAATTGATTAGATTGAGCAAATTCTACTATACGTTTCATGAACTGGGTACGCCGAGAATTATTCTCTCCACCATTATCTTGATTAAGAATAAGCGTTTTTATATTTGAAAATCGCCGACGTTCGCTTTTCCAAAAATCTTCTAAAATATCAACGATAAAATCACTGGTTACCTTAGACTCTGTAAAGTATAAAAATAGTTCATCTAGCTCTGGAAGAAAGATACCATAAGGAGTGACAGTTGTTTTTGGATTAAAATCATGGTCTTCAGTCTTGGTTAAAGCCCTGTTTCTGCCTCCCCTATCAAAAGGACCAATATTTACACGAGCTTTGGCATCAAGACTGAGACGTAAAATGCTCTTATCATCTAAAGCCGATTGATTCACTGTTACTAGTTGCTCAAAGATTGCATCAGTTTCTGGGATTTTTTTTGAGGAAGTACTTTTGCTACCCGTTTGAGCCGATACCCTAAATAATTCAATTTAACGCGAATTGTCTCTTCTGTCGGTAACTGTTCATTACTATAATCAAACTTATCAATTAGTAACTTTCGTACTTGGCTTGCCGTTAGGCGTGTATACAATCTCTGGCTTTTAAAACTAGGGTCTGTTTGACTCTGGTCATCGACTAAATTTTTAATATCTCTTAAAAGATTAGGTACAGCAGATTGCAGGTAAATAGAATACACTAAGATTGGTGCATTAAGAGAAAAAATGAAGCCTTACTCCATCGACTTTAGAGAAAAAGTAGTTAAAGCTTACGAACAAGGAAATACCTCGGTCAGAAAAATAGCAACAAGGTTTGATGTGAGTAAAGCTTTTGTGCAGAGAATGCTGAAACATTCATAAGATAGAAGGTCATCTGATACCAGGAAAACAGGGTGGAACGATCAAGGGTGAGTTAGAAGGGTCTGAAACTCAACTTACTTGTATGGTAGAAAAATACCCAGATGCAACTCTATCAGAATACTGTGAATACTGGGGAGAAACCCATAACCAATGGGTAAGCACCAGCACCATGTGTCGTGCATTACAAAGACAGGAATTGACACGAAAAAAAAGACTTTACGCAGTAGTCAAGCGGCAACTCCTAGAGTCCAAAATCTCAGGGGTGAATATTGGGAGAAAGTCAAAAATATAGAACCTAAAAACCTCGTATTTTTAGATGAAATGGGTGTTTTACTGGGCTTGACAAGAACTCATGCTCGAAGCCCTTATGGAACTAGAGTATATGACTTAAAACCTTTTTACCGTGGAGCAAAAATCACAGTTATTGGTGCAATCAGCTTAAAAGAAGTTTTAGCAGTGATGACTTTAAATGGCTCGATGGGTGGAGATGCTTTTGAAGTCTTCATTGAAAAATGTTTAGTTCCTCAGTTGTGGTCAGGTGCTGTAGTTGTTATGGATAATCTTCCAGCCCACAAGATTGCAACAATTGAACCTCTAATTCAATCTGTTGGTGCTAGTATTCTAAATTTGTCACCCTACTCTCCCGATTTTAATCCAATTGAACATTGGTGGTCTCAACTTAAAGCTTTCTTGCGCCAGTTTTCTCCAACTACAACTCATATGGTTGATACGCTGATTGCCACTGCACTCGATTTGGTCAACTCCAAGCATCTACGAAACTGGTTTACCAACTGTTGCTACTGTACTTCATAAACTTGCAATCTGCTGTATCAAAGTATATGTGTATATCCAGATGGTCCGGTTCCCTTGGATTCTCCACTTTATATAGAACGCTCACTGATTGAAAGCTTAGCTTATCAGGAAATAACTCAACCGGGTTGTGTCATCCGCATTCGAGCTCCAAGAGGTATGGGGAAAAGTTCTCTAGTGTTGCGGTTGTTAAACTTTGCTCAACAGCAGGATTACCACACAGTCAAGCTAGATTGTCAGCAAATCGATACGCTCAGCTTGCATAATGTCAACCAGTTTTTGCGTTGTTTTTGTAGGCAAATGGCAAAAGCATTGGGGATAGAAGCCAATTTAGATGCTAACTGGGATGAAGAAATTGGTATTAAGTTGAGCTGTAGTTTCTACATAAAAAACTACTTACTCGAACAAATTAGAGAGCCGATAGTTCTTGTCTTAGAACAAGTTGACTGTTTGTTTGAATACCCTCAACTTGCTCAAGAGCTTTTTTCTTTGTTGCGATCGTGGTACGAAGAAGCACGGCGGGATAGGAACTGGCAAAAACTAAGACTTGTTGTGGTTTACTCCACTGAAGTTTCTGTTTCTCTAGATATCAATCGTTCTCCGTTCAATATTGGATTACCATTATGCCTACCAGAATTCACTCAGCAACAAGTCCAGGAATTAGCGCAACGACACGGGCTAAATTGGGATTCTAGAAAAGAAGCTAGGAAATTGATGTCTCTGATAGGGGGACATCCAGCACTAGTGAGGAGCGCTCTATATCATGTGTGTTGTCAAGGAATGACTTTAGACGAACTGATTGCCGAAGCTCTTGCTAATGGCGGAGTCTACCGCCATTATCTCTGGCAACATTGGATAGTTCTACAAGAAAAGCCCGCGCTGATACAAGCATATACTCAGCTTGTTAGATCTGACCAAAGCATTGTTCTGACTCCCATTGAAGCTTACAAGCTTCACAGCCTTGGATTAGTTGCATACGTTGGCGAACGTCTGATTCCGCGTTGCGAACTCTACCGCGCCTACTTTCAAAAACAACTATCCGTATTGCATTAGTTATCATTTTATTATTGCTTGCGTTCCCTATAAGAATTCAAAATTTAACAAATATTCTTCAGATATCGGCTAGATAATTCATCCTCTATCTACGTGCATGAATGTAGTCTACAAATTGACATCCTCCCCTAACTAGAAGTTAGGGGATTCCCAGAATCACTTCTGAGACTTCTCCATCAGCTCCAGCAATAGCAAGTAGTGCATATCCATAGTTAAGGTATGCTTCAACAGGAATTTCGGAAATACCTAAGTTCTTTTTTAAAAATTCTGAAGCAGGTAGTACTTCTTTAATAGTGCTCCTTAATGACCTCTTTGATTTTTTGATGATTGACTGTTTAGCAGATGCAATTTATAACTGAAAGAATTGTTTCCTAAGTTACTAATGACTATTTACCTATTACAGTAGTTTTCACCTAAATGAAACACACCGCTTGTAAGGGCGCAACGCCTTGCGCCCTTACGACTGTGGTCTGTTTACCTGAAAATGGCTGTAAATTCTTTCTATAATTGCCGATCCACTGCTAGTGGTATCTACAGGTTTAAATATTCTCAATATCAAAGCGAAAATGCAAGGACAGTTAAGACACTTAAGTAGATTCACAAAAGACCAATGACAAATGACAAATGACATTTCCATAAATCTACTGAGTTACGACCTATAATGAGCAAATGTTTGGCATTACCCATTCTCTCAGTCACATTTTTATATGCGATATCAGGTTGGCGGCAGTCTCCCAAGTAACGATCCGACCTATGTTGTTCGTGAAGCAGACGGAATATTATATAACGCATTGAAAGCAGGCGATTTTTGTTACGTCTTCAACTCCCGTCAGATGGGGAAGTCATCTTTATTACAGCGAATTAGCTATCTTCTAGAACAAGAAGGCTGTGCTTGTGTTTACATAGATGTTTCTAGATTGGGTAGCGATGAAACCACACCGTTGCAATGGTACAAAGGCACTATTCTGACTCTTTTCCACTCTTTAGACTTAGCACAGTACATTAACTTTAAAGATTGGTGGCAACAGCAAGCAGACCTTTCACCTATACAAAGATTGCATCAATTTGTGGAAGAGGTGTTGCTCCGTTACGTGCAACATCAGCGCGTTTTCATCTTCATTGATGAAATTGATAGCTTGCTGAGTTTGAATTTCCCTGTTAACGACTTCTTTGTTTGGATTCGTCATTGCTACAACCAGCGCTCGCACAACCCAAAGTTTGACTGTCTTGGATTTGCTCTATTTGGTGTAGCCAGTCCCAGAGATTTCCTAACTGACAAACGCCGAACACCTTTTAACATTGGTACAGCTATTGAGTTATACGGCTTTCAAGTGCATGAAGCCAGACCTTTACTCAAAGGCTTAGAAGAAGTGGTTAACCAAAGCGAAACTGTGCTGCGAGAAATCCTAGTCTGGACTCAAGGACAGCCGTTTTTAACCCAAAAACTCTGTCAGATAGTCTACCTGATAGCCTTAGAATCTGCCACTGGCACGATTTCCCTACCTGTGGGAACTGAGAAATTTTGGATAGAGCAACTCGTGCGATCGCGCATCATTCAACATTGGGAATCACTTGACGAACCCGAACACTTACGTACAATTCGCGATCGCCTGCTATTCGACGAGCAAAAAGCAGGGCGCTTACTAGGACTTTATCAGCGCATCTTGCTTGCTGAAGAAGCAGAGAGTGCAACACTAGAAAACTGGAGAGGTCAAGAAGCCGGTAGTAGTAACAATGAGCCTTCTTCTGCTCCCTATCGTCTCGTACCAACTGATGACACTCAAGAACAAACAGAACTATTGCTCTGTGGCTTAGTTGAAAAGCACAATAATTATCTCCGCATAAAAAATCCTATTTACCGCAATGTCTTTAATGCTGAATGGGTCATCAGACAGTTAGATAATCTCCGTCCTTACTCATAGACATTTAATGCTTGGGTCAAGTCAAGCTATCAAGACAAATCGCGTTTGCTACGAGAACAGGCATTACAGGATGCTCAAAAGTGGGCGCAAGGCAAAAGTCTCAGCGATCTCGATTATCAATTCTTAGCGGCTAGTCAAGAATGTGAAGCGCAAGAGGTGTAAATGGCACTGGAAGCAGCAAGGCCAAAAGCAGTAGAAGCACAACTTTAACAACAAAACAAAGCGGCTAAACTGCAAAGATTTCTACTGATGGCAGTGTGTATCGGCTTAGTCATTTCTATCGTATTAGGGATAGGAGCATTTATTCTCTACCGTCAAGCACTCAAGAGCAAATATCAAGCAAGAAACAGCGAAATTCAAGCTCTCACTTCTTCGGCTGAAGGGTTATTTGCTTCAAATCGCTCCTTAGATACACTTGTAGAAGCAATTAAAGCCAGAAAAAAATTACAAAAGCTAAATAAAGCAAACACCAAGATCGAGCAAAGAGTAGAAAATATACTACGTCAAGTAGTTTACAATAGCGTTATTGACACGTAGACTAAAAAGCAGAATATTAACAGTTCTCCTTTCCCACTAGAAGATTAGCTATGAGCGTAGGGTGGGCAATACCCACCCTACATACTGGAGTGGAATTTTAGAGCGGAAAGGGAGTAAAGCAGCTTGATTACCAAGTCCATTCTCAACCATGAATATCTTTCAAAATTTATCTATAATTAATAATTCAGTTATTACTATTAAAGATTTTCAACCCACCAATCCGAGTTTTGACGCTCAAGCTCAAATCTCACAATTGTCCCAGGAAGAAGCCACGAGGTTTTTAAATAGTCTTGAGCAATTACCCAATTATGTCAGTGAGTTCTTAGCAACAGCAACAGGAGCTAATGTTGAATTACAACTTGGCAATGACTTTCTTAACCTTAACTTCTTGGGAGAAATTGATAGTCTGAGGATGCTGGAGAACTTATCTCATAGCTTAGGTTTAAGAAAAATTAGTGATAGCCTTAGTGTTTTTCCGATCTTGAATCCCAGTCTTCATGTGAAGGGAGTCGAGCCGCACAATCTGTCCTATCAAATTACTATTCCTGACGTTAATCCAGGAGATATTCTTAGGCTATTCAATTATTTAGGAGGAATCAGCTTACCTGATGCTTTTAAATGGCAACTTAAGTCTTTAGAGAATGTAGCTTTAATCTTAACAAATTCAGTAATTTGTTTACAATTTGTCAACGATATTCAGTTAGATTTAGACGAAATATTTAACCTTGATACTTCTGGACCTTACATGGGTATGGCAATTGATGGCATTATTAGTGGAATTTTTGGCAAATCTGAACTCAGCATATCTACACCAAAGTTCGGTTTTTTTAAAGAAACTCAAGGAGTTGAATTGAGTTTAAAGGGATTATTGAATTCCCAAAATCTTGAATTGACCTTTAATGACAGAATCACGTTAAATTATAAATTGCCTAATGATATTGCTTTTGGTTGTTTAACGGGTGGAATTCCTATTATTAATAGCTTGAAGTTAATCAATCCAGAACTGATTATAACTAACCTTAGCCATTCTTTTACACATTCAGAGTTAGGGCAGATTAATTTAAGCAAAGGGTTTAACTTTATTGGAAATACTGATTTTACAAATCTCGATACGAATTTTGCTAATTTTATTCACAGCCAGTTAGGAGTTGATTGCTTAAAGGTTTATATCAGTTTCGATCCTGTAGGCTCGGTCAGTTTAACGGGTAATATTCAAAGAAATATCCTGCTATATTCCATAAACAATTTTAGTGCTACTTTTAGTCATCTGGTCATAGGGCTAGATATTGGGACCGATCTAGAACCAAACTTTGGAGTAACCGGAAACTTGGCTATCCAAGGCTACGATCCAACGCAAAACGACGAACCCGTATTATTTCTTGCTGGCAAACTTTCCCTCGAACCCGAATCCATAACCGCATGCTTCTATCAACAAGGTAAAAATTCTTGGTGTAATCCCTATGGGTTAGTGGGAACTGAATTTCGCAATATTGGTTTTCAAGGAGGTGGAACTTATTTACCTCCCTACTTCGATAACTTTGGTTTTATCGGAGATTTAAAATGGCAAGAAATAGACCTTGAGGTAGCATTTCTCATGGACACTAACGATCCTGAGAGATTAGCTTTTATTTTAACTACCAATCAGCCAGTTAACTTAGTAGATTTGTGGCAGGGACCAATCGCTTCTGTTATTCTGAAGCAAGCAAGTTCCTCAATCAATTTAGTTAATAAAGCATTAGCGTTTTTAAACACTTTTCTGGACTTAAACATTGAATCTATCGATCGCCATGGAGACGGAAAACTCGATCCCTTAGTAAAGTATGTTCTTTTCCCAGCAACAATTGCAGGTCAACCGATATCAGAAGGGTTGGAAATTAATGGCAAGATGACTGCTTGGGGACGTGAGGCAACCTTAACCCTTCAAGGTGACAGAACTTTCAGTAAAGTTGAAGGTTCTTTGAATGTTCCCGAAATTGATTTAGGATTTCTAAAAATTGGTGGAACGAATGACGATTGTTTAGATTTAGCTCTGAACGTAACCCCTAATGAGCAATACCTCATGGGGGATGGTTATGTTAAGCTTCTTGACAATGAAATTGCAAATGTTGAATTTCAGATTACACCTACCAGTGCCATCTTTAAAAACTTTGACCTGAGTTTGGCTAATCTGGTAGCGATCGATGTGAATACCCTAAGTATCGAGCTAAAATCTGGCAGTGGGAGTGGTACTGGAACGATTTTAGTGTTAGGGAATACTTTGGCCGATAGTACGTTTGATGTTACCAGGGATAGTGTGACACTGAAGAACACCAAGCTGAATTTAGCAGGTTTCTTGACTATCGATATTCCAACTCTCACGGTTAGCTTGAAAAATCAGAGTGCATCGGGAACAGGAAAGATCGCGGCTTTTAATCAATCTTTAGGAAGCGGTACCTTATCATTTAATCCTCAGAAAGTCACCATTGATAATGTTTCTCTCGGTTTAGGGGATGTTCTAAAGCTGAATGTTCCCAGTTTCAAACTTGACTTGACAAATAAAAAGGTTTTTGGAATAGGTGATATTACTCTCCTGGGAAAACAATTCACCTCATCAGGTATCAGCCTCAATGAAAGCGGATTTCAGGCTAACAGTAATTTCAATTTTGGCATTTTAGCTTTCAGTGGTGCTACAGTTACTTTAAACAAAAAGACTAATGGTAATATCGATAACTCTGCTAGTATTGCAGGAAACCTCAAGTTTCTAGGGTATAATTTTGCTAACGTCACTGCTAGCGTTAATAGCAGCAAATTAACTGTGTCTGGTAGCTTCAATTTTGGTGGTCTTTTCATCCTCAAAGGAGCTAACAACAAGAAAAATGCAACCATAACAATCAATAAAGCGAAGAATAAACTGTACAGTTCTGTCAGGATCGCCGGTAGTTTTTATGTGTTAGGCAAAGAGTTGACTTCAATCGCTGTTAGTGATACAATTAAAAAATTAAAATTTTTCGGCATAAAAATTATCGGGAAAGCCGACAAGAATTAACTTACCTTTGTACCAACAAGGAATTTATCTACATCTCTTGCTAAAAAGTGAGAACTATTGATTTGAATAATTTCATATACTTCTGTTTTCAGCAAAGAACCGACACTAGCTACCATATCCGCAAGATATACTCTAGGTAATACTGGCAACTGGAAATTTAAAAATGACTTAGGAACAGTTTTAACAATTAAACACAGTTTTCTGTCATTTATATGCCACACGCCAGTAAATTTATTGCCTGTTATCAATTCTTTTGGTTTGGATAAAAAGAATGTTTGAATTCTGGTTTGCTCATAAGTCATATCATCTTTAAATGAGATAGCAAATTTTTCCCAATCTGTATTAAAACGCCATTTTCCAAAAAGTAAAGTTTCTATTTCTATATCGGAAAGATTCATACGATTAATTAACTCTATTTTTGCTTGATTATTATTCATGAGAAAGTTTCTTTACAAATTTTTACACGAGAAAAGAATAAGTGCATTTGCCATACAAGCCAAGAACCAACTCGCCAAGCTCCCATTGAAAGGGGTTCAACGGAGGAATTTAGAGATAAGTCAAAAATATCTTGGTCATAGTGTAACCATTTGACTGGTAAATGTCCCATCGGTGTCGTGGGGTATAAATTAAAAATGAGCTGGTCATATTCTAACCAGATTCCCTCCTTTCGCCAACCAAGGCGATCGCCAAGTCTCTTTTCTGTTTCATAATCTACTTGACTACCTATTTCACTCCAAATACTTTGCTGAATACTAAAGCCGAAATATCCACGGCTGTGTTGTTGCCAAAGGCGATCGATGGTATAAAGAGCTTTACACGAAAAATTATTAATATCTTCTTTGTAAACTTCATTCCAATCATTCTTACCCATGACTTTTAGCATTAATTTAGCGGTTTCAAGATCGGCTTCTTTCCACTTGTTCTGTGCTAGGAGATTCTGTAGTTGACTATAATCGATATTTTTACTGCTTTTAAAGTCTTTGGTGAACGTAACATCATTATTACTTGTGTTCACCAATTCTCTTTTTTCAAGAGGAAGTATAAAATTTGTATTAACAACATTTGTTTCTTCTATTCCTAGCAATTTTCTTTGAACAGCCAGTTGCTCTGATGTATAATTAGATATTGAGTAAATGATTTTATCTAAAGTAATGATATCATCACTTAATTCAAAATTAGGAAATTGGCCATCTAATAATTCAGACTTATTAAAAGCATCTTTTAGTCTATCTTTTTTTTCGTAACTTGCCACTAATAAATCGAGAAACTTTTCAGAAATTGTGTCTGCTTCTTCTAGTTTTAATAAATTCGATGGAGAATTTAAAGCACTATCAGCTAAATTTTTAATTTCTCCTACAGTTGTGTAAAAATCTGCATCTAATTTTACTACTTCATCTATTAAAGATTGAAATGGACTAAAGTAATCTTGTAAAAAATTTTCAAGATTGATTGCTGTTTCAGCTATTTTTGCTATTTCTTGACGAATTTTAGTGGCTCTTATCTGATATTCATAAATCTCTTGATACACCTCTAAATCTTTAACTATTTGCTGAATAATTTGCTTTTGTTTTTTGGTATCTTCTGCTATATTTTTAATTCCTTCAGTCAACAACTGAATTTTTTCTAACATCAAAAAGTTAGTATTGCTTAAAAGTAAAATTGATTTTAAGTTTTCTTGTTTTTCCCATTTTAGTTTCTCAATAATTTGATGATTTTTCTGATTTTTTATTTCCAACTTGTTTCTTTCGTCATTTATCTTCTTAATTTCAATATATTTTTGATTAAATAAATCTTTCCAGTCATCTGTAAGTTTTAACAAAAACTCTTGATAACTATCTTTATAATTTTCCACAAAATCAATAATTTGAGTGTAATCTCTCATTAATGATTTGATTTCTGTAAAAGTTTGCCCTTGACTTATTTCTTGTTTTCGTTTAATTTTCCCCCAAAAATAATAATGATATTTAATACCTTCTTTCAGTAAGATTTGACATTCTCTAATTTTTTTGGGAATTTTTTTTAATTTTGTATTTTTTAGAATGGGTAATTGATAAGTTTTTTCATAAATTGTAATAGATTCAAAAGTAATTGGTTTGTTTTGCTTTCTAGTTAGCATTGCTGTAGATATGATGGAACTATGCGATCGCCCAGTTCCAATAAACCTGTAGGTAAACTTATGGCATCTGGGATAATTTTGAGCATAACGCGATTGATAAACTTGTAGCCACTAACCTCTCATCCATTTTAACACCTTTGGGTTTTTGTTATAATAGTAGACCGCACCATCTTTAGTAGTGATGGACTTTCCCTGACTTGCTCTGCTTTTAATAGTAGTAATAGAATAATTTGTTAATGTTTTAATCTCTTGATGAGAAAGCCCCACACTTGTGTCTGTTAATGCTGATGTTTCTGGTTGAATTGGAAATCCATTGTTAGAGAAAGTATCTATTATAATTTGCTCGTTTTGAGGTGAATTGTCGATAATTCCCTTTTGGAGTTTATAATCCTGTACGGAGACAAGTTGCCAATTAGAGCCGAATGTAAGCTCTAAAATCCATTGATGATACTTAAACAGGCTCTCTCTATGCCCAACGCTGATAAAAGTTGTTTTTGTTTGTTGTAATTGTTGATATAAATTTCCTTCATTGTTTAAATCTAAAGCATTTGTCGCTTCATCTAAGATAGTGAAGCTAGGGCGAGTCATTAAGAGTCTTGCAAAAGCAAGACGTTGTTGTTCTCCTAACGACAGTATATTCTCCCAAGGAACTTCTGTGTCAAAGCTGTTTACACGGGTAAGCAAGTTTTGGAGATTAACTTGTCGCAAAGTTTCTTCAAGTTCTTTGTCGCTCACTTGCGTAGTTGTATGAGGATAGAGTAACTGTTCGCGCAAAGTTCCTAAAATTATATAAGGACGTTGGGGTAAAAATAAGACTTCTTCTAGGGGAGGTCGTACCAGATGACCAGTCCCCGCATCCCACAAACCAGCGATCGCTCTCAATAGAGAACTTTTTCCTCGTCCACTCGGTCCAATAATTAACAACCCTTCTCCCGATTGAACAGACAGTGACAAATTTTCGACGATCGCTTGTTCGTAGTTTGGCGTTTGTAAGGTGACATTCTCAAAAGCCAAACGCTTGTCTTCTATAACTTTAATAGTACTGACATTCTCCGGTTTTTTGGTAACAGTCTCTAATGCATCTGAGAACTCAGCTAACCGCTCAACGTAACTAGAAAACCGCCCAGAATTCCCAAATTGAGCTATTAATTCTCCCAAAGCATTAGAAAAGAGAAAGCAACAGAAACTAACTTGGTTAATTTCTCCATAGTCAATTTGACCTGTAATAAATAAAGGTGTGAGTACAAACATCGAAAATACAGTGATAGCAGACTGATAGGATCTGTTAAAAACATCTTGACCTCTCTCCCAACTCAGCCTGCGTTCGGCACTTTTTAGAACATTATTAAATCTTCGATTGATTATATTTAATTCTTTCTCTTCTCCCTGAAAAAAAGCTATAGATTCAGCATGCTTGCGAACATGAGTCAGACAATAAGTAAAGTCAGCTTTAAACTCAAGTTCTTCTTGATTAATTTTATTTAGTTCTCGAGTTAAGTAAACAGCAATCAAATTACCAACGATTGTATAAATAATCAAATAAATCGCAATTTGTGAGGAAATAGTCCAAAGAATGATTAGAAAACTCAACATTTCCAGCACTTTTTCTATAAAAGTAGCTGAAAAGAGCAAAGCACTACTAGTAATTGGTTCAAGTTCTTGAGAGATGCGTTGATCTGGGTTACTAATATTGGATTTAAAATTAATTTTATAATAGGCTTGCTTACTCAAATATTTTTCTAAAATGCGCTCGTTCAGCCATGTGTACCAATCAAGAGCGATTCTTTTTCTGACATATCTAGAAAATGCAACCAAGAGCGTTACTACTAGAATACCAAGGGAAGAAATCCATAACGTATCAAGATATTTAGATAAGTCTTTCTCTTGGATAACTATATCCAGCACATGGCGATTCCAAAAGCTATTAAAGGCACTTACACCTACAAGCGAGATGATTAATAATATTAGGAGAGCAAGCATTCCCCATGAGCGAATCACGTCTGAAAATGTTCTTCCTTCTGGCTCTGTTGGATACCAGTAAGGTTGAGCTACCACGCTGACATCCTTCCAAAATTGCGTAAAACCTGAGAGAGGATCGAGCGTGGCTGGATTGCGAGTAACTTGAGTTTGCATATCTTAAAAACAGGAGTTTTAAATAAAGATCTTTGAGGTTTTATCTTAGGATTTCCCAGCAATAAATTCTCCATCTTGTGGGACTAAATTCTCCATCTTGTGGGACTAAATTCTCCATCTTGTGGGACTAAATTCTCCATCTTGTGGGACGGGCGTCCCCGCCCGTTCTATATTATTTGCGGGCGGGGACGCCCGCACCACGAAATTTCGAAATTTTGGAAGTCCCTTATCGATGCCATTTTCTACTTTTACCGCAATTCGGTGCGTTGTTGTTCGTGCAGTTTCCCAATGCTCCATGCCCAATACTCCATGACCTAATTTCTACCAGTCAGCAGAATTTCGGCAATTGCGTGAGAAATCGGGAAGTGTGGTGAAAAAATCTCCAGCCAGAAAAATTCCCCAACTGGGTTAATCTCAAGGAATATATGCCGACCATCGGGTGTAACGATAATATCGATCGCTCCATAGTTTAAACCAAAATAACCCATCAGTTTAAGAAGCTTTTTCTCAATATCCTCAGGCAAATCGTAAGGTTGCCAACTCTCGCTTAAAGCTCTCCCTTCTTTGCGCCAGTCGTAAGTCGCTCTCTCCAAACGTTGGGAGTCCACTGCAGCAGTAAATACACGGTGTCCTACAATAGTCGTCCGCAACTCTAGCGCCTTTGACAAATTTTCTTGAAACGTCATCGGACAAAAACGCAATCCTTCAAGATTTTCCAGATCGTCATCTGTTACTGGATTGGTGAAAACAACAAACTCTTCTCCCCGCTCGCCAAAGATGGCAAAGGAAGAAAGCATTTTTGTGACTATACCCTGCTCTTTACACTCAGAGGCAAATTGCTTCACTGCTTCTGGATTGTTTGAAGTTAAAGTACGCGGAGTCAAAAGACCAACCTCTCGTGCGACTTGCAGCTGTAGTTGCTTATTATTGGTCAAGTCCACACTTGATATTTTGTCGAAGTGGAATCCCTTGATGCTGGCAATCAAACCCCTAACAGTAGCGCGAGATTCTTTAATTGAGGCTTCTCTAAATTGCTTGTCCATCGTTTCAGGAATTTTTTCCCCGTAGCGCATCCGTCGATACCAAACTGAGCACACGTCATTCAAATCTAGCTTCTGTTCGCCATCAGTAATAATTGCTCGCTCGGAATCGCCATGGTAAATATCTAGCTGCACTTCAATAGGAAATCTATCTGTGTCAAAACGAAATGCTTTTTCTCCTCTCGCTTCAATTGCTTTAATGACTAAAGGAATACTTTCGTTGTCTTGACTGAACGTAATTATTAATACTGCCATATGAATTAGGGATTAGGGATTGGGGATTAGAGATTAGGAAATTCTAGCCACTATCCTTTGTTTGAAGTAGGGTGTCAGCGATCGCATGAGATATAGGCAACTCCAGATCTCGTTCCAACATTCCCCACTCTCCTATGGGGTTAATTTCCAAAAAGACATATTCTCCTGATGGTGTGAGGATAAAATCAAAGGCTCCAAAAAAAAGCCCAAATCTAGCCATAAAGGTTTTAAGACGACGAACGACTTCATAAGGAAGCTCATGATGTTGCCACGATCCAATCTCAACACCAGGAATCCGCCAATCCGCTTGTGATGCTGCATCAACAGGCGCATTTAGCGCTCCCACAAAGACATTACCATTCACATACACTACCCGCAATTCCAAATGCTTGGGAATGAGTTCTTGAAAAACCATGGGACAATAGCGCAGTGACTCAGCATCATGCAAATCTTCTTCTTTAACGATACTGGTGTAAAGGAAGAACGAGGTAGGTTCCATACTGCGGGAAAGAGGAGTTAACAACTTACTCACCATTCTTCCGTTGACCTGTTGGAAAAAGTCCCGTACTGCTTCAGCTTTATTGGTGACAAGAGTCCGAGGAGTGACAAAATCGACTTCAGAAGCAACCCGCAGTTGGCGCAGCTTGTTGTGTGCAAAATTTATCCGCTCTAAATCGTCTACCCAACGAGCTTCCCTGAGACTGTCCCAAAAACCATCTAAGGTTGCCTGTGATTCTCGAACGCAGGCTTCTTGGAACTTTGGAGCTAATTCGTGACTTAATTCTGGTTCCCAAATGCGACGCATCCAAACAGCTTGCACCTGCTCTGTGCTGATAGAGTAGGTGCCATATTCTAACCTATGGTAGCTTTTAGACTTGTCAAAGTGTGCTACTATTTGTACTTCTAGAGGAAACTTGTCAGTGTCCAAGCGGAATGGTTGTGCTCCTCTTTTTGACAAAGCTTCTGCCACTCTATCTATAGTAAAGAAATCACCGCTGTGGGTGATTAATAAAACAACATTACGCGACAGGTGCATAAAACATTTTCTTTAAGATTGTTTGGATGCATGCGCTTTGGGCTAGTTGTTTAGCGATCTTCTAAATCAGAAGGAAACTTGAAGGTGAAAGGAAGAGGAGGATAAGGAGGATCTGCGGGAGTATCTTTAGGAGGATCTGCAGGAGGAGCGTCTGACTTTGCTGATGTAGATTGATCTTCCAAGAAGCGGGCAAAAAATGGCACAGCCTTGATACTCGCTGATTCTACTGTCTTTGTAGACATAATCATTTCCTCTTGGTAAATTTGTTTGAGCGTTTTCTTTATACCATTTATTTTAAATAAATACAAAACTCCAGTTAAAGAACTGATTGAGGAAATAATATCCTTGCTAGAACAATGCATCTCAATTTCCGATTCTATTCAAGCAATTGATGAATTTGAGCAAGGTATCAATGAGGATCGAGTGGTGCAAGCGTTGTAGTGAGTCTGTTGAGTCTGGCTGGGAAAGCCGCGATTGAGAGATCTGGTTCGGAGATCAGACACCGAACTAAGCTCTGAAAGTCGAAAACGATCTGAGCGACAGTTGATGAATCAAAGCGATCGCTGTGATAAAGTTCGCCTGATAGACCTCCTAGTTGCTCTTGGGAAGAAAGGCTCGTTTCCAAATTGTCACTTAGATGAAGTTCCAGCTCATAACCACTGGTTTTGAGTGTAGACTGAACTGAGTCGATTTCAAGTTGCGGCAGCGTGAAGGGCTGTACTATCGATCCATGATAGGCAAGCATAAAGTGAGCTAGCGGATTGCGGGCATCGCTGTCTGGAAAGGGGAGATCGGCAAGTAAATTATTGAATGGGACTTGCGGGTGCGCGTAAGATTCTTTGGTCTCGGCTCGAATTCTTGCTAACAGTGTACGAAATGTGGGCATACCTCGCAGATCCACATGGAGAACCAACGTAGTGACGAACATACCCATCAAGCCCTCAAGACTAGTATGGTTACGGTTGGCAACGGGTGTGGCGACGACTAATCGATCCTGCTGTAAATAAAGATGAAGATACGCACCGAAGGCGGCTAGTAAGGACATGAATAATGTCGCGCCCTGACTGCGGGCGAGCGCACGAAGTCCTATAACAACATCCGCAGCGATCGAGAATTCTACCGCACCACCGCTATGACTAGCGTAACTGTCAATCCGTGGGGCGGGCGGTAGCTTCAGTCGCGGTAGTTCCCGAAATTTCTTACGCCAATAAGCGCACTCCCGTTCTAGAAGATTTCCTTGAAAGTCGTGGTACAGATTTTGAATGAACTTTGTATATCGAAGGGGTAGAGGAGATAATGGTGAAGATTGACCTTCTCGAAAAGCAGCATAGACCTGGCTGAACTCGCGATACAGAATCCCGATCGACCAACCATCAGCAATAATGTTGTGTAGATTGAACACCAACAAATGCTCGTGAGACGACAGCTTAAGGAGCAGGGAGCGAAAAAGCGGTCCGGTGCGGAAATCGAATGGGGTTTCTAGTTCCCGCTCGATCAGCAAACAGGCGTGCGCCTCGCGTTGTTCTATCGGTAGTGATTCCAGTTCATACACTGTGAGCGAAGTCGATCTGGAAGGATGAATGAACTGCCAAACCTGCTCATCCTTCACACAAAAAGTCACCCTGAGAGTTTCTTGGCGATCGACTATATAGTCAAGACAGCGACGCAAAGCTTCAACATCGAGTTCTCCCCTGAGTCGGAAAACACCCGGAACGATGTAAACTGGAAGACCAGTACATCTTTGCTCAATATACCACAGCCGCTGCTGTGCAAACGTAAGGGGTAATTGATTTGTCTGTCTTTGGGCAAGAAGCTTTGCAAGCAATTTTCGTTTTTCAGAACTGCTGAGACCAGAGCTAGAAATGTCCATTTACTCAACCGCTCCCGAAAGGTTTTTAAGTAAAAAATGTAACAAAAAAGTTAATAACTGGAAGTTGCTGACAAATATTTATGTCCAAGTTTGTTGAATTGATATGTTATTTACCATAGATCGAATTTAAGTTTCATTTTCTCTACTTAGACGATTCAACATCTCGTCAATTTCCTCATCAGAGAGAGCATTCACTTGTTCGTGAATCTCTTCTTCATCAAAGCCAACCGCATCTTGCCGTTTCGGTACGGGTTTAACCATTGCTTGCTCGATCGCTTGTATCAATTGCACTGGAGTGGGGCAATCAAAAAGCGTATCAGGTCCAAGTTCCACACCGAAAACGTCCCGAATGCGAGAAGTCACCATAATTGCCTGCAACGAATCTCCATTCAGATCGAAAAAGTCGTCATTGATGCTGATTTCGCGAATGTGTAAAACCTCACGAAAAATATTCAACACCCCTGCTGTTATTTCTTCCGTCGAGGCAGTTGGTTGCTTGTTGTTATCGCCAGAGCGATTGTCGATGGTAGCAGAACGCGGCTCTTGGTCTCGAGATGGTGGGTACTTTTCATCTTCCCAAAGGCGAGAGGTTGTGAATTCCCGTAATTGAGGCAAGGCATTCTCCTTGAATCGCAGTACCCTCATAGTTTTGTTTTCAGCCTGCAGGCTGGCAAAATTCTGGGTAGAAACCAACACTTGGGGAGATGATTGTCCAAGGATACGACGGAAGGCTTCAGCACCTTGTTGAGAACTCATTCCCTGCTGGAGTTCCGGATGCAGATCTGGGGAAGCGACGGGACTAGTCAATCTCTTTTTCTGTCGCTCAGTCGCTTTCTTCAGTACAAAACCCTCGATAGAAGCACATACGCGACCTTCTTCACTCAGTAAAAGAATATCAAAAGAAATTGTTTCCTTCCCCGAGCGACCGTTATCTAAATAGCGTGCGTAAGCAACAATTTTAGGTGAAAGCGACTCATAAAGTCTCAACTTTTTGTAATTGAACGGAAAATAAAATTCTTTTGGATCGAGAGCAAAACTTGTTGCTACATCAAGTAGAGCCGGATGCAACTTATAATAGTGTAAATCTTCACAATAGTCTTCGGGTAAGGTTAACTCAGTTATGGCCTGATTTTGACCAAAATATTTATCGGCAATTGTCCGATACCATCGCGGTCCGACAGACACGGCACCAAAACGCTTCACATTCTCTGCGGTGGTTATGAGATCCGGAGCGGCAGATATTTTTACCCGACACGCACGTCTCAAAGCTTCGATTTTATAAAATGTTGGTTGCCAGTCGTCAATCGCAGCAATTTTACCTCGAGCATTTTCATACCACTCGGATGCAGTATCCTGGCTAAAAATGGTAAAGTTGTAGTAATCTCCCCGGTCTTCAAGAACCACACGGACTTCACACTCTTGGGATTCGTACACCTCCAAGGTCTCAAGGAATAGGACGTCGCGTAGCTCTATTGCTGTGCAAGGTTTCCAATGCTGATAAGCAGCTCGACCCAATTCAAGGAAAGCTGTACCGGGAGCCAATGGGCGCTCATCAAGCCAGTGTTCGTTGATAATCCAGTGTTGTTGTGCTGACAAGCGAGCGTGATAAATTCTTCGACCGGGAGCAGTCTCCACACAATGCGTGAATAGGGGGTGAGGAACCCACTGCTGTCGCGGTACACCAGAGGACTTGTCCATTAGCAAGCGCATCGCCGCACCAGCATCACTCCAAATACCCCAGTTAATGGAACAGACAAAAGACTCGCTCTCAGCGTTCATCTTATGAGCAAAGGCATCCTGAAAAGCATTTGCCGCACAATAATCTGCCTGGGCATGTAGACCGAGCGTAGAAGCTAACGATGAACTCATTGCAAAAAAGTCACGTTCTGGATTACGGGTAAGGTCGAAGAGTAGCTGCGTACCTTGTATCTTCGGTCTCAAAACCTCGTTGGCTTTCTCTGGAGTTTCAAGCTGCATTAATCCATCATCAAGTACCATCGCACATTGGATGACCCCGTTGATTGAACCAAAGCATTGATTAATATCTGAAATTGTTGCAGCTAGCTCGTTGCGATCGCAAATGTCGGTGCTATAAATTTGAACTTGTCCACCCCGGCGTTCAATTTCTTGAATGCGACGGATTCGATGTCGTGTTAACTCTTGTGGATCTGCTTCGCTATGCCAATTTTGCGAACTCTCAAGTTGGTCATCGCTCACTTGAGCAACAAGCAAAGCTGTGTCAGTTGCCAACCGTGCTTCTGGAGTAGCTGGTAAGCTCTCAACTGTTGTAAAACCGTGTTCTACAAGTAGCTTTTCCCACCTGTTTTGGCTTAAAAGGGGCGATCGCTGGCGTAAATGGGTATCGTCAAATTGCCACCAACCCTTAGACAAGCCCCATACCATATCTACCCAAGGGGGTGTTTCAATTGCTTCAATCAGTGCTATAATTCCTTGGTCGGCTAGTAGACACCGTAAATTAAAGAGTGTAGCCTCTATGCTTGATGTAGCATGAACAACATTGAGCCCGAGAATGACATCAAAACTACCAAGAGAATAGCCTTGTACTGTGGGATGACTTGAAATGTCGAGAACTCCTGTTTGTATAAAGTCAAACCCATCCTTCTGGGCACGACACTTTAGCTGTTCCACGAAGGTAGGACCAATATCAGTTACCCAATACTCGACTTTAACAGGAGCTTGAGCAAGTGCTTGGGCAATGACTTGTGTCAATAACCCGTTACCAGCACCAACTTCAAGAATCCGTAAAGGACGCTTTTGCTGCTGGATTGCCAGCTGACTCACTAACTCAGCTAAAACGTGTCGATAGATCGGCTCTGTGCTATGTTCTAAAGTGTTTTTTGTGGCTTGTTCGAGAAAATCGAATCGTCCTTCTGGGTAAAGAACACTAATTGCAGGAATTTTACCAGAGAGGGCTTGGTGGTAATGGGCGGCGCAGTGGTCTAAAACATCAATTATGCCAGTAAATAAGGGATAACGAGACCGCAGTGAGGCACTCAAATCAGCCGAATGTAACTGGTTATAATTTGGCTTGACATAAAGTCGCTCATTTTGCCTTACAAGAACCCCGCCTTCTTCGAGTAGCCTCACCATGAAATCGACAAATCGCTCCATGGAAGACAGCACGCCGAGACGCTGCAAAAGTGTTTGACGGTCTATACCTGTGGCTGGGTTTGATTCTTCCAGTGCAACTTTGATATAATCAAATGCATAGCAACGACACAGTTCTAGTAGTCCTTCTTCCAATCCGGGATAATCTCTAAGGGAAGCGATGGAAAGCTGCTTTGACCATGCAGACTCCGCAGCGTATAAATTCTCCTTCCAAGATTGTAGATTAAACGCATCTGGCTGGGTCAGAAAGTCGTGCCAAGATTCTCGTGGCGGAAATGGTGACCGAGCAATCAGTGCTAATTTGGCTGCGTATTCCTTAGCTAAAAAATTGGCAAGGGACAGACCTACACCACCAAGTCCACCTGCGATGAGATAAACCCCACCATGTTGCAATCGTAAAGTTTCATCACAATTTGAGGTTAAGTGTTTGTGTTCGTACTCAAGAATCAGACGAGCTTCGCCGCGATAAGCGATCGCTGGTTCCTCATCTAGTACCGTAGACTCACAGAGTAAGCAATCCATAAGTTGCGATCGCTCTGCTTCATCTACTGGAAATTCGATCTCAAGACTGCGACAAGTTATATGAGGATACTCAAGAGGAATGACGCGACACGGACCTAGTAAAGTTGCTTTTGCCGGACAGATTCGATCGGTTGGTTCAATAGCGTGAAGGTTGGTAGAGACAATTGTCAACTGACACGCAGAGCGATCGTGTCTTCCCAACGCCTGTGCTAAGAACAGAAGCATCAGGAAGCCATCTTCGGGATTTGGCTCGTCCGTCGGCGGTGTAACAAACCAAAAGTTAATGATATATTTTGGAATTTTGTTGCGCTGCTTAAAATCATCTAACAACAACTGGTAGTGTTCTGTCTTGGTCGGATTCATTGCATAGCTTGCACCTGGTAAGGCTTGAAAATCAGTACTGCGACTAACAGTAAATACCTCGATCCCTAAGTTCTGCAAATGCTGGGCAAAACTTTGACCGATACCGCAGTCATCTAAAAACAAAAGCCAGTTATCGTGGCAAGCTACGTTTAAAGGATCGAATGGCAAAAGAGGCAGTGTATGACGCCACCGAGGTGTATAAAACCATTGTGCCATATCCTTTTTCTTGGTCAATGGTATTGGTGGTAATTGTTTGGGTGAAATTGGTAGCGGGGAATTGCCTTTTCGGCTTGGTTCGTACCAATAACGCTGGCGTTGGAAGGGATAGGTTGGTAGCGCTACACGTCCTGGAGTTGTTTCAGCATGAAGCCGTTGCCAATCGATTGCACCACCCGCAAGCCACACATGAATGAGGGCTTGGAAAATAGCTTTTTGATTTTCAGGTGCAGTTGCAACAGAATTGTAGATGTTGATAATTCTCGTACTGTTCTCACTTGCTATCTGAGGACTTGCAAGCAGGTTAAGTACATTGTCATTGGGTCCTAGTTCGAGCAAAAGGTACTCGGAATCAAGTGGTAATTGAGAGATGTCTACTTGCTGAGTGAGTTGACGCACCCAATATTGTGGGTCGGTCACCTCTGTGTCGTCTACCCAATCGCCCGTTACCAAATCGAAGAACGGCACTTGAGGTAACTGGAGAGACACAGTTTGAAGCAGTGTTGTGAGTTGGTCTAACAATAATGTGTCTTTAGGAGACTGCTTGCTTAGGGCACTCTGCTTGACAATCAGCATCAGAGCATCCTCGATTGTCATCACTCCGGCAATGGAGGCACAAATGTATTTTCCTATACCAAAGCCGATGACCCCTGCTGGCTCAACGCCTAAAGATTGTAACAACTTTGCGAAAGCATACTCAATAGCACAAAGGATAGGCTGACTATTGGTGTGCGCGAATAATTCTTTTTCAGCGTTGCTTTCTGCTGTTAATGGATATAGTATGTAGTGCAGATCCTGTTGAAAATAAGGCTTGAGGACTTGGACACAGCGATCGAATGCCCGTGCAAATACAGGTTCGCCTTCATATACACGGCGGACAATCTCCGGATTCATGGCTCCCAAACCGTGAAACAGAAAGAGCGGCTGGCTGACACTGTTCTTCACAACAAAGCTGACGCTATCAGCAGTAGCACGACGTAGAGCCTCAATAGCTTCGCCATGAGTCCGACACATAATAGCTCGACGGTATGAGTGTTCGCTTCGTCCTAACTGTAACGTATAAGCTACGTCAGCTAAACACAAATCTGGGTGGAGATCCAAGTGGTCGGCTAGATTTTTTGTGATTTGCTCTAGTGCTACTGGGGTACGAGCTGACAGTGGAAGTACTTGAGGAGTATAATGCCCAGATTCCCTTTCGCGATTTGGAGCTTCTTCCAAAACCAAGTGACCATTGGTTCCACCGATACCAAAGGAACTAACCCCAGCACGTCGCGGTTGGTCTCCATCAGGCCATTCCTTCGACGTAGTATTGACGTAAAAGGGGCTATTGTCAAAATCTATTTTTGGGTTAGGAGACTGGAAATGAAGACTTGGTAACAGCAGACGGTGACGCAGTGAAAGAATGGTTTTAATTGCACCTGCAACCCCAGCTGCTGCATCAAGGTGTCCGATATTGGTTTTGACTGACCCCAAAGCACAGAACTTGGTGTTTTGGGTTTTGCCAGCAAAGGCTTGATTGAGAGCCGCCACTTCAACAGGATCGCCTAATGAAGTCGCTGTGCCATGAGCCTCAATGTAACCTACCGCCTCAAAATCACCACCTGCCATTTCATGAGCTAGGGAAATAACCTCCGCTTGTCCATCGACACTGGGAGCCGTGTAACCTACTTTATCTGAACCATCGTTATTGAGAGCAAAGCCCCTAATAATGGCGAGAATATTATCCCGGTCTTTTAGGGCATCATCAAGCCGTTTGAGAACTAACACACCTACCCCGTCACCAGGAACTGTGCCAGCAGCTCGTTGATCGAATGCCATACAGTGTCCATCCGGTGATGGAATTCCTCCCGGCTCGTATATATAACCTGCTTTTTGTGGAACGTGAATGGAACTGCCACCTGCTAGTGCCATATCACAGTGATAGTCGAGCAGCGCTTGACAAGCAGTATTAATGGCAACAAGTGAAGTAGAGCACGCCGTGCGAATGACGACAGCAGGTCCTTTAAGACCTAGTTTGTAAGCAACTCGGGTGGCGAAGAAATCTGGATAATTGCCCAAGAAAACATGGGTTTGCCCAGATCTGAGATTCAGATCTTCACTATCCTGCAAAACATGGTTAAGGTATGTTGTGTTACCTGAACCACCGTAAACGCCTATCCAGCCACTATACCGCTTTGAATCATATCCTGAATTCTCCAGTGCCGTCCATGCAGTTTCTAAAAAGAGGCGGTGTTGCGGATCCATTAACTCTGCCTCGTGAGGAGCGATGCCAAAGAAATCTGCATCAAACAGGTCAATATTTGAAAGCATCCCCTTTGCTCTTACGTAATGAGGATTACGGACGAGTTGCTCTGAAATGCCTGCTGCTAGCAATTCATCAGGTGTGAAATGTCGGATTGATTCGACCCCGTCGCGCAGATTTTGCCAGAATAAATCTAGGTTGTCTGCACCTGGAAATTTTCCAGCCATGCCGATAATAGCAATAGCTACTCTGTCCGAGTTTTGCAGATCAGTCATGTTGGGGTCTCCTTTGTCTTGGGGAATTGCCTGTGCGGTAAGCGCTAAGTTGTTGTTGTGCCCGGTTTTGGTCAGCCGCAGCTTTCTTGGGCGTGCCATCTCGTGTTTTTAAATGGTCGGCTAGTTTGCGAATTGTGGGATATTGAAACATCTCCACAACACTGAGTTCTGTACCCAAGGTTTTTCGGAGCATGCTACAAACTCGTACCATTGTTAAAGAGTTTCCACCTAAATCGAAGAAGTTATCTTCTCTGCTCGGGTTTTCGATTTGAAGGACTTCCTGCCAAACCTTGGCGATTTTCTGTTCGGTTCCGCGTTCTGGTGGACTGCTTTGTTTGCGTTCGCCAAAGGTCAAATCATGAGTTTGTGGTAGAGCGCTGCGGTCAACTTTTCCAGATGGTTTGAGGGGGAAGTGGCTCAATATTAAAATGTGACTGGGAACCATGTAATCGGGCAGATGCATACGCAAATGTTCCCTTAACTCAGGTCCCAACACAGAGCCGATCTCGCCTTGGATCGGAAGGTTTGCCATGCGCGTCAAGTTTGGCGTAGAAGAAGAGGGTTTGATTGGAGCGCTCGCCACTGTTTCCCTTACAAGTTGTTGTGGTGATGGGACTTGAAAAATGGCATCGAAACATTCTACATTTCCCGATAAAGCCCAGGTGAGCTCGACATCCACTCCCATGTTTTTGCCCGCGAGTGCTAGATCGTTTGGATTGACAGCGCTTCCGTATGTTCTCTCTTGTCTTTGTGCCCGCCATGTTCCTACTGTATCGGCTCCGCTGTTTTCTCTCAACCAATCTAAAGCCTCTAAATCTTCTACTATACGGGCATTGGGTATGTTTCGTACCGTCAATCGCTGCCAATCCTGTTTTTTCAGACGGGTTTGAAGAGATGTCATTTCTAAGTCGTCCCTGCGCCAGTCCAGACAAATTTCATTTCCTCTTGGTTTTTCGCTATTGTCATCTATCCGAAGTATGACATCATAACGATGGCGGGTTAATTCGTTGAAAGCACTACCACGTTGGAGTTGTACTTTGACATCACAGATGCGTGGGAAGCGTTGTTTTAATGCATGGAAGAAACGGGGATCGACCAACAATTCATTTTGGTGAAAGACTCGTTGACGGACGCGACGCTGCAATTCCCGCTTTGTGGTGGAGTCTTCTGCCCGATGTAGTGCAACTGCAGCGTGAAAGACTTCTAATGTAGCTAAGTTTCGGACATCACCTACATAGATGATACCGCCAGGATTCATTGCCTCAATTGCTATCTCTAGAACATGAATCAAATAATCTACGCTAGGGAAGTACTGAATCGTGGAATTCAAAATACAAGTATCAAACTTGTCTTGGCATAATTCTTGATACTGCTGTGCATCCGCAAGGTGCAATTCTACCTTAGATTTTTCGGGTCTGTTCTGTAGATGTTCCGCGATGTAGTCTAAACCAGCTTGGGAGATATCTATGCCAACATATTTCTCCACCACAGGAGCAATTCGGAACAGTAGCAGTCCGGTGCCGCAACCAATTTCTAAGACTCGTTGTGGTTTATGAGATAAGATCTGATCGACGCGGTATTCCAACCATTCTCGCATCTGCTCTGTGGGAATGGGTTGTCCGGTGTAGCTGTTAACCCAGCCTGTGATGTTAAAAGTAGGGTCAGAGGTGAGGTGCTCCTGAGTGTAAAGGTGCTTGTCGAACAATTCTGCCCAATTTGCTTTTTGATGTTCAGACAATGACTCGTTGGTTTTCTTGCTGACAACTGTTGAAACAAATTCTGGTGTTGGTACAGCGTAAGCAACCAGAGTCTTGTCTTCAGTTTTAGAGCCAGCCGCCAAAATTAAACAATCCCGGACTGCTGTGTGTTGAGCGACACAAGCTTGAATTTCACTTGGTTCGACTCGAAAGCCTCTAATTTTCACCTGATCGTCCACGCGACCGATAAATTCAAAGATTCCATCTGCACGTCTCTTGACAAGATCCCTAGTACGATATAATCGGGCATTGGGATCTGAACTAAAAGGATCTGTAATAAAGTTCTCTGCTGTCAGTTCGGGACGCCGCCAATAACCTCGTGCTAAGCCATCTCCACCAACGTAAAGTTCTCCAACAATGCCATCTGAAACAGGTTCTCGTCGAGCATCAAGTACGTAAACGTAGGTGTTGGAAATCGGTTGACCGATAGGCACTTGTTCCCCATCACAGTCCGAAACGTCTTTCATTCGATGACAGCAAGTGAAGGTTGTATTCTCTGTTGGTCCGTAGCCGTTGATGACCGCGCAATCACTCAGATGAGTCAGTACCCGTCGAACCCGTTGCGGAGAGAGAATATCGCCTCCAGCAAGCAGCTGGCGAAGTCCTCGGAAACCATCAATATTTTCATCGACCATCAAGTGAAATAAGCTAGCGGTAAGCCATGCAGTGGTTACTCCTTGCTGCTGAATCAGTTGTCCCAGTTCTTCTAAGGAAGGACGGCTAGGTGTAGCAATGACTAGACGACCTCCGTTCAGCAAAGCACCCCAAATCTCGAAAGTGGAAGCATCAAAAGTTAACGGTGCTAATTGTAACAGCGCTTCTGTCTCATCGAGCTTGGCATAGTTGCATTCTTTGACTAACCGAATGACACCGCGATGAACCACGCTCACACCATTGGGCTGTCCTGTAGAGCCAGAGGTGTACATGATATAGCAGAGGTTTTCAGGACTGGTTTGCAAAGGCAAGTTAGTTTTCTCTCGAGCAAGAATACTTGCTTGGTCTCGGTCGAGGTAAACTAGCTGTGGAGAACTATTGAATTGTGCTGGCAGATGTTGTGCTGTTTTGCTATCAGTGATAATGAGCTTCAGTGCTGTGTCTTGTACAACAAAGCGAATCCGTGCGGCTGGATCTTCTGGGTTAAGAGGAACGTAGCACGCAGAACTTTTAAGAATCGCTAGTATTGCAACAATGCTGTCGATTCCACGTTCTAAGTAAACCCCTATAGGCGTTTCTGGTGTCACGCCAAAGGTTTGCAAATATCGAGCTAGCTGATTAGCTCTGATGTTCAACGCTTCATAAGACAGTGTTTGTCGATCGTAAACCAGTGCGATCGCCTGTGGTTGTTCGACAACTTTGGCTTCAAAAATTTCGTGGATCGTCTTCTCTCGTGGATATAAAATCTGGAAGTTATGACGCCGTGCATCAGTTAGCTGCATCCGCTCTGAGGGGTCTATAATCGGTAGTTGTTGAACGCTTTGGCTCGAATCGTTGCTGAGCGATCGCAACAAAGTGACAAAATGATGTGCTAATTTGTCGATTGTTGATGCCTTAAACAGATCGGTATTGTAAATGATGTGACCCGTCAATCCATCTTCATCTTCTAACAAATGTACTTCTAGATCGAAACGTACAGTGTACGCTTTAAAATCACGAGATTTAACCTCAAGACCGGGCAAAACTGGTGGTTTCATTGAAGCGTTTTGAAGCGCAAAAACCACTTGTATTAAAGGGTTTTGACTACTGTCTCTTTCCGGTGCAAGAACCTCCACCACCTGCTCAAAAGGAAAGTCCTGACGTGCATAAGCTGACAGCGTTACTTGGCGTACCTGTTTTAACAGGTCTGTGAAAGCTATATCTGGGGAAACATGACACCGCAAGACTAGCGTATTGACAAAGAAACCTATAAGATGCTCTATTTCGCGACGGTTACGGTTGGCAATGGGCGTTCCAATAACAATGTCTTCCTGACCTGAGTACCGATAGAGCAGAACAAAAAAAGCAGCCACCAGAGTCATGAAAAGTGTCACGCCATGCTCGCGGCTTAGCTTTTCAAGAGCGACGGATGTTTCCGATCCGAGGTGGAATTGTACGTTGTCACCAACAAAAGTCTGAATCGCTGGACGGGAATAGTCTCTTGGCAATTGTAAAGGTGAAAGATTTGCTAATTGACTTTTCCAATAAGCAAGCTGGCTCTCTCGAACCTCACCTTGCAACCACGCACGTTGACCAACAGCAAAATCAGTGTAACGAATTGGCAGTTCGGGAAGTTGCAATGTCTCACCAGTAAGAATTGCTAAATAATGCTGACTAAGTTCGCGGTTAAAGACGCCTATCGACCAGCCATCACTGATGATGTGGTGCAAATTCACGAAGAAAATACGCTCCTCATTGCTAAGTCGCACAAGTGTAAAGCGAAAAAGAGGTCCACTGCTCAATGAGAAACGCCAGAGATATTCAGTTTGAGATATATCTGCGAGAGCGCTTTGAATGTCACAACTTGCTTGTGATGTTAGGTCAATGACGTTAAGCGCTACTTTTACTAATGTCTCTATCTTTTGTATGGGTTCGCCATTGACGGCTGGAAAGCTAGTGCGTAGAGACGCTTGTCGAGCAACAATGGCGTTTAGTGCAGCTACAAAGATATCTTCGTCTAAGCTTCCTTGAATGTGATAGCTCATCACAATATTGTACGAGGGGTTCCCCGGATCGAGATTGTCAAGAAACCAAAGACGCCCTTGAGCAAAAGACACAGGTGTATCGCTTTCTAACGCTATAGCAGAGATCTGGGGCAGAATATGAGAAGGAGCGCAACGTGTAGCAGTGATTTTAGAACTTAATTGCACAACTGTTTGAGCTTCCAGCAAATCTGACAATAGCAGTTCGACTGAGAAAGCTTCGCGTATGCGAGAAATAATCTGGGTAGCCAGCAGCGAATTTCCTCCCAATTCAAAGAAGTTGTCGTCAACGCCGACTTTAACATCTAAAATATCGCACCAAATCGAGGCTAAAATTTCTTCAGTAGGAGTGCGTGGTGCCACAAAGCCTTCTTCGGAAATCTTTTGAGATAGATCTGGTGTCGGTAAAAGCTGACGGTTGATTTTACCGTTGGGGGTTAATGGCATGGTATCTAATAGCACAAAAGCTGTAGGCACCATGTAATTGGGTAGTGACTGTAAGAGAAAGCGGTGCATTTCTCCCGGAGTTGGAGCTTGTTGTGGCTGGGGTACGACATAAGCGACTAAGCGCTTGTCACCAATTTGGTCTTGCTGGGCAATGACCGCAGTCTGGAGGACATTAGGGTGTTGAGCCAGCACGGCTTCAATTTCTCCCAATTCAATCCGAAATCCCCGTATTTTTACTTGGTTGTCAATGCGACCTCTGAACTCGATATTACCATCACTTAAGTACCGCGCTAAATCACCCGTTTTGTACAGGCGTGCTCCTGGTTTATCGCTGTAGGGGTGAGGAATGAACTTCTCTACAGTCAAGTCTGCGCGATTGAAGTAACCTTGGGCAAGACCGTCACCGCCAACATAGAGTTCACCTGTCACGCCAATGGGAACGGGTTGTCCATAGGGATCGAGAATGTAAACTTGGGTGTTGGAGATGGGGCGTCCAATGGGGACAGAAGTACCAATTTTGCTGGAATCAGCGATCGCAAAGCAGCAGGTAAAAGTTGTGTTCTCCGTGGGACCGTAGCCGTTAATCAACTTACAGTTTTTTAACTCCCGCACAGCTTTCTTGACATGGGCAACAGATAATGCATCACCCCCCGCCACTAGTTGACGTAAAGGCTTTAAATTCTCAAGTTGCTCATCTACCATCAGGTGAAATAGACCCGCTGTCAGCCATAGCGTTGTAATTTTATATTGCTGAATAATATGCCCCAACTCCTCTAAAGTTGGTGTATGGGGTGGGAAGATTGCTAACTGCGCTCCGTTAAGTAAGCAGCCCCAAATCTCAAAAGTCGAAGCGTCGAAGGATATGGGCGCTAGCTGTAGAAAAACTTCTTTTGCACTGAGGTTGATATAGTTGGTTTCTTTAACCAGGCGCACCACACCACGGTGAATGACACTAACTCCCTTGGGTGTTCCTGTAGAACCTGAGGTGTACATTACATAAGCGCGGTTGTTAGCAAACACGCGACAGATAAGTTTTTCTTTACTTTCTTGGTCGATCGCTTGCCAGTCTGAGTCCAGACAAACAAACTTTGCTTTGACAGCAGACAGTTTTTCAACTAACTGAGCTTGAGTCAGCACCACTGACACCCGTGCATTTGATAGCATAAAGGAAATACGCTCTTCTGGATATCCAGGGTCTATCGGCACATAAGCCCCACCTGCCTTGAGAATTCCTAGAAGTCCCACCACCATCTCTAGAGAGCGCTGAACGCAGATACCTACTAATACCTCTGGTCCTATACCTAGCGATCGCAAATAGCGTGCTAGTTGATTGGCTCGATCGTTTAATTCGCGGTAGGTCAATTTTTGCTCTTGAAACATTAGAGCTATTGCTTCTGGATTCCTCTCCACTTGGGCTTCAAATAACTGATGGATACACTGCTCGTGGGGATACGCAACTCGTGTATTGTTCCACTCCACTAATAGTTGATGTTGCTCGGTAGCTGTCAACAAAGGCAATTTAGCAAGATGCTGCTGCGGATGAGCGACAATTCCTTTGAGTAAGGTCTGGAAATTCCTCAGTAACCGCTCAATTGTGCCTGTATCAAATAAGTCGGTGTTGTAATCGCAATCTAACACTAACTTACCGTTTACTTCTGTAACATTCAAGCTCAAATCAAATGCAGTAAAACTGATAGGTTTAGGAAACAAATTTGTTTCCAGTCCAAACATTTCTGGTATAGTAATAGGTCGATCTAAGTTAAATGTTGCTGTGACAAGAGGAGTTCGGCTAGCGTCTCTAGGTACGTTTAGCTTGTCGATTAACCGGGCAAAGGGATAATCTTGATGTTCGTAAGCATTCAACAATCGCTCTTTGATTGTTGTTATGTACTCCAAAAATGTTGGCTCGTTAACAATACAACTTCGTATGGGCAATATGTGGGCGCAGTAGCCGACCAATCCATCGCTCCCTTTCAGCGATCGCCCTGCTGTTGGAGTCCCAACGACAATATCGTTTTGACCTGTTAATCTGTGAAGCAAAGCTGTATATGCCGACAACAGTGTCATAAACAATGTACAGCCATTGTCTGTACTTAATTGTTTTATCTCACGGTAAAGGCTAGCATCAAGCTGTATCGTTTGTCTGCTACCTTTATAAGTCTTAATCGACGGGCGAGGATGGTCAGTCGGTAGGTCTAAAATGGGAATTGAGTCAGCAAATCGTTCCAACCAGTAAGATTCATGAGCTAGCATTGCCTCAGTTTGGCTTTGTTGCTCTTGCCATTCGATATATTCCCGAAATTGCATGGGTGGCGGTAGTTGGCAAACAACACCCTGACATTCTGCAGAATATAATGCACCTATCTCTTTGAGGATGACTCCGATTGACCAACCATCAACAATAATATGATGAATTGTCAAAACTAATAAATGCAGTTGTTCTTCTAGCTTGACGATCGAGAAGCGAAACAGTTGCTCGTAGATAAGATCGAAAGGTTTTTGGGTTTCTTTTTTCAACCAATCAGCCACTTGCAATTCACGCTCGTGACTATCCAAACTTGAGAAGTCAATGAAAGGAACGTCTGCGGTTAAAGATGGTAAAACCTGCTGAAAATCATTTTGGCTGCTGACGATCGTTCGTAAAGCTTCATGGCGGTTGACAACTGTCTGTAGCGCCTGACGCATTGCACTAGGGTTAAAAACTCCCTTGAGTTCAAGACTGATGGAGACGTTGTATGCTAGCGAACCATCATCCTTCATCTGTGCTAAAATTCCCAGATGTTTTTGGGCTTCGTTTAAGGGGATTTTACGTGGTATCTCGGCGACAATTACAGCCTGTTGGGATAAAACTCCTACATTTTCCGTACCGTTAGGAATTGTTGCAACTTCTCTAAATCCATTTTCCTCTAAGAGTTTTCGCCATTGAGAGGCAGAAAGCAAGGGGTAGGATGGTCGTAAATGATGGTCAGTAAACTTCCACCAACCTTCTGTTAAGCCAAAAATGAGATCTATCCAGCGTTGGCGCTCTGTTGTCTCTAACAGCACCAGTAATCCGTCAGGAGCTAACAACTGTTGAACGTGTTTTATTGTTTGGCTAAGATCTCGAGTAGCATGCAGTACATTAGCAGCTACAACCACATCGTACTGATGGAAACCAAATCCTTGGATAGAAGGGTCTTGTTCGATGTCTAAAATTTGGTATCGCACACTACGGTAATTGCGGAACTTCTGCTGAGCCTTGGTTAAGAGTGAGGGAGAGATATCAGTAAACACATATTCAGTTTGAGCGCTCAGATAAGGCAGAATATAAGAAGTTGTGCCGCCAGTTCCCGCCCCAATTTCTAGAATGCGTACTTGTCGTTCTTTTGACCAACGCTCCAATGTTGTTGAAACAACTTTTTGCACTAAGGTGTTCGTGACAACAGATCTGGGGGAATCTTGATAGAACTGGGTTGCGGTGGTCAAATCTCCTTCAGGGAATAACAAAGCAAGAGCATGACACTCTCCTCTTAGCACTTGTGCGAGTCTTTGTCCACAACGTCCGAATAACGTCAGGTCAGCTTTGGCTGCTGGGTACTGTTGAATCAAAAGCTCAATCTCTGGCTCTTGTTGGTCTTTAGCTAAAGGAAGTTGGGTGACTTCCCACTGACCATCTATTTGACACAGCACCCCTGTTTCCGCCAGTATTGAGAGCAAGCGCTCGAGCAGTGGCTGATATTGCGCGATCGCACCCGTGTGCTTTGCTACCGATGACGTTGAGAAGCGTTGTTTGAGATGGAACTTCCATCCCATTTGCTCAAAAGCTCTCAGTATATAGGAAACACTCAAAACTTCCAGTTTTGTCAATAGCTCCCCGTAAACATCTAAACTTTGTTGGGAAAACAATTGAGCTAACTCGGGTTGGAGGCGATCGCTAATAGTTTTAGGAGTCAGCAAAAAATCTGATGGGAATTGCTGGCTCTGTTGCTTTTGGGGCTGATTTGTACCTTCCTCACGAGGAGATAATTGTGATTGCGCCTGACCATTTAATGATACCGATCCTTTTTTATCCCCCTGCTTAAAGGAAGGTTTTAAGAAAAAACCTCCTTTTTGCAAATCCTTAATGCTGTCTTTTATAGCTTGAATGACATAATCAATATCTTCATCTGTATGAGCTGTAGACAGAAAACAGGAACGTGCTTCCCAGATATAAACTCCCTTTTCCACTAGATGATGGAACAGCAAATCCATTTCCAGAGGTTGATAGAGATAGCTAATATTTCCTGATAAGGCAAAACGAAATAGCGAACCACAATGTAATATTTTAATAGGCAATTTCTCTTGCTCAAAGTAAGCATTGAGGGTATTGGCTAAGCGCAATGTCCGCTGATTTAACTGCTCCTGTAGTGCGTTTCCTTGTGTTTTAATATACTGAAGCACGGAGCGTGCCGCAATCATAGATAGTGGGTGCTTGGCAAAAGTCCCTGCAAAAAATGTTGTTTCCACCCCTGGATACGAATCATCGCCATATTGCCAGAACCCGCCATCGATTCTATCCATGTATGTCGCTTGACCTGCGACGATTCCAATCGGCATTCCACCGCCGACAAGTTTACCATAGGCGACAATATCTGCCTTGACACCAAACCATGCCTGCGATCCAGCCGGATGAAGGCGGAAACCCGTGACAATTTCATCAAAAATCAAAGCAATACCAGCTTCTTGGGTCAATTGCCTCAATTGTTGAAGAAATGCTCTCGGTTGTAAATCGGGTCTGCGGCTTGGTACGGGTTCAACCAAAACAGCAGCCAACTCATGAGCATGAGCTTTGATAATTTCAAGGGATTGAGGAGCATCATAGGTGAGAACCAAAACGTCATTCACCATAGATTGCGGCACGCCAGGAACCATTGGGACGGCGCTAAGCTTACCGTCAACATTTTGTGCGACAGCCAAAACCCCATCAAAGTGACCGTGATAAGAGCAGCTAAACACAGCAATTTTGGTGCGACCTGTGGCGGCTCGTGCCAAACGCACTGCTGTCATCATGGCTTCTGTACCTGTATTACAGAAGGTGATTCGCTCCATACCTGTTAGTTCGCATAACAACGTTGCGACTTCACCTGCAATTTTTGATTGGGGACCAAGTTGTATCCCTTGTTTCAACTGCTCTTCCAAGGCTGCTGCGATAAAGGGGGGATTGTGACCAAAAAGATGTACGCCAAACCCCATTGTCAAGTCTACATATTCATTTCCATCTATGTCCCAAAATCTGCTTCCCTGAGAATAGTCTCCCACTATGGGATAACACATCTCTTTGGTTTCCAAACGAAACTGAATCAACGATCTTCTATCCGCCCAAATTGAGCGATAGGTTTGTGCGAGTTGTTTTGATTTTTGAGTACGCTTGGTATAACGAGCAATGATTTCTTCTAAGTGATGTTGCTGTTGAGGGTTGAGTCGTCTGGCTTCGATCTGTTCACTTTGCCAAAAAGGAATTGCTCTAGGAGATTGAGGAGTTGTTTG
Organism: Scytonema hankhaensis NUACC26; assembly: GCF_045865695.1. Taxonomy (NCBI): domain Bacteria; kingdom Bacillati; phylum Cyanobacteriota; class Cyanophyceae; order Nostocales; family Scytonemataceae; genus Scytonema; species Scytonema hankhaensis. The sequence continues at coordinate 20,243 of NZ_BAACAP010000180.1, read as the reverse complement.
TTGACCCTCCACTCGTCGTGCAGGAGATTGTTGAGCAACTTGGTTCTGCTGGGATGGCTGAGTAGAATTGACAGCAGGCTCTCTTGATAAAGAAGGTTGCAGTGGGTCAGTTTTTGATGAAAGCAATTGTGGGGATAATCTGCTACTACTACCCAAGACTTCTAACTGCTGAGACATGATCTGGAACTGGGCAGACATGATATGAAGTTGTTGCTTCATAATTCCTTCTACTCCAGTCTCTGGTATTGTCGTTTGATTTTCTCTCTCTTTCTCGGTTGTAGATTGTGTAGATGTGACAACAGTAGTTGGTTGTGGCTGAAGCAGAGGGACTTCTGGCTGTGGAGAATTTATTTGCACCCACTGTTCGCCTAAATTTTGGTCTATGTAATTTGTTAGTGCATCAACAGTTGTAAACTCTTCAAAAAACTGGCGAATAGTAATCTTGATTCCATAGGTATTTTCAATGGTTTGTACGGCATTAGCTAGGATTATGGAATCAGCCCCCATTTCCAAAAAAGACTTATGAATGTCTACTTCGAGTGGAGCTAATTGCAGCAAATCTCCGATCGAGGAACGCATTGCTGAGAGGATAGTGTCTCGCCGATTGGGTTGCTCAGAAGCATCCATCTGTGATTTAGAGTCTTTTGTACCTAATTTTTGTCCAGCCATCAGTATACCTTGTTCTTCAAACCAGTAAAGTTTTCGCTGGAAGGGATAATTGGGAAGTGGCAGCCGAGTGCGCGAGTAGTCCTGTTCAAATCCCATCCAATTGATATCTGCTCCCCGCACATACAACGCACAGAGGCTCTCCTGTAAAACCTGCCAGTCATTCTTAGCTGGATTCAACGAAGGTAGCCAGATAGCATTAGCTTCTTGGTTAAAGCTTTGACCCATGTTACATAAAATTGGCTTTGAACCAATTTCTAGAAATAGTTCATAGCCCTGCTTTAGCAGACTGGTTATCCCTGCTGCAAATCTGACAGCATTTCGTGCGTGCTGTCGCCAATAATTAGCATCGAGGACAACCCCTGGTAGCATGAGTTCGCCAGTCAAGTTGGAAATGAGTGGCAAGCGTAGGGCTTGAACTGAAACTTGGTTAACAGCATCTTCCAATGCATCCAGCATTGGTTCCATTAAGGGAGAGTGGAAGGCATGAGAAACTTTTAAAGGTCGGCTCTCGATTCCTTCTAATTGCAACGCAGCAACTATAGCTCTTACAGCTTCACTCTTACCAGAAATCACGATATTGTTTTTGCTATTAATAGTGGCAATGCTCGCCTGCTTTGTGTAAGGTTGAATCGCTCTTATCACCTTACTTTCCTCAGCAAACACCGCCACCATCTCACCATCTTGAGGCAGGGCTTGCATCAAACGAGATCTTTGTGCAACCAGCTTAAGACCATCTTCTAGGCTAAAAACCCCTGCCACACAAGCAGCAACATATTCACCCACGCTATGACCCATAACCACCGCAGGTTCAATGCCCCAAGATTTCCATAACTCAGTTAGGGCATATTCAAAAGCAAATAAGCTTGGTTGAGTGTAGGCGGTTCGATCGAGGGGGGAACTCATCCCAGGTTCTGGGTAGAGTACTGATAGTATGGGTTTTTCTAGAATAGGTCGCAGGATTTCATCGCAGCGATCGAGAACTTTGCGAAATGTCGGCTGTGTCTCGTACAGCTTTTGACCCATTCCTATATACTGAGACCCCTGTCCCGTGAAGAGGAAGGCGACTTTGGGCTTAGTGGATTGTACCTGCTTGCAGAAAACTCCTAGTGGTTTTTCTCCGGCTATAAAAGAAGCTAGCTTTTCTCGCATTTTGGCTGTGGAGTCTGCTACCACACCCAGTCGATGATTAAAGTGCGATCGCCCGGTATTAGCACTAAAGCAGATATCTTCTATGGCTCGCTCTGATGCTGCTAAGTAGTTTTGATAACGCTCTGACAATTGCTGTAGCGCCTCTTCAGTCTTTGCTGAGAGTGTCAGCAAATGCATAGGTCGTTTTGCATCTGCTGGCAGAGGCTTTGATACTGGTGCCTCTTCCAGCACCACATGGGCGTTGGTTCCGCTAAAGCCAAAGGAACTTACTCCCGCCAGCCGCTGCCGTATTCCTACAGTCCAAGGTGTCCGTTCAGTGGTTACGACTACCGGGATCTCATTCCAGCTAATATAAGGATTTGGTTGCTTGAAGTGTAGATGGGGTGGAATCTCTTGATGTTGAAGGGCTAATACTACCTTGATCAAACCCGCAATACCAGCCGCCGCTTCCAAGTGACCGATGTTGGTCTTAACTGAACCAATCATCAGCGGTTGAGATTGGGAGTGGTTTTTGCCGAACACTGCTGCCAATGCCCCTACCTCAATGGGATCTCCCAAAGATGTACCAGTGCCATGAGCCTCTACGTAATTTATTCGATCTGGCTCTACCCCTGCATTCTCCAAGGCATGACAAATCACCGCTTGCTGAGACGGTCCATTGGGAACCGTCAGTCCACTGGTGCGACCATCCTGGTTGACTGCTGTGCCTCGAATCAGAGCCAATATCTTGTCCCCGTCTGCCATAGCATCCGATAGCCGCTTCAGTACGATCGCTCCACCACCTTCTGCTCGAACAAAACCGTCAGCTGCTGCATCAAAAGTCTTGCAACGACCATCGGGAGCTAGCATTCCAGCTTTTGAGAAATTAATACTAAATTCTGGTGAGAGGAGACGGTTTGTACTTCCTACTAATGCTAAATTACACTCTTTATTACGTAGACTTTGGCAAGCTAAATGCACTGCTACCAATGATGAAGAGCAAGCTGTATCCACCGACAGACTGGGGCCTTGTAAACCTAGAATGTACGATAAGCGACCCGATGCTACGCTATGAGAGATCCCTGTGGCAAAGTAAGCGTCAATTTCTTTCGGATCTCTGGTCAGCAGGCGTTGGAAATAGTCATTGCCACAGATACCGATGAACACACCTGTTTGGCTGCCAACCAGATGGTCTGCCACTAATCCTGCGTTCTCCAGTGCTTCCCAACTGACCTCTAAAAGTAAACGTTGCTGGGGGTCAAGGCTCACTGCCTCTCGAGGAGAAATACCAAAAAACTGGGGATCGAACTCACGTAAGCGATCGACAAAGCCACCATACTTAGTAGATATTTTTCCAGGTTTATTTGGATTTGAGTTGTAATAGGTATCCAGATCCCATCGATCTTTAGGGACTTCAGTAATAGCATCCACCCCGTTGCATAATAATTGCCAAAAAGTCTCTGGGCTATCGACACCTCCGGGAAATCTGCAACCCATGCCTATAATAGCGATCGGTTCAGTCTTAGCACTCTCTAAGGTTCTGAGTTTGGTTTTCATCTCCCTTAGTTCAACCAGTGCCTTCTTCATCAAGGACTGATAGTCAGTATTGCCTGAATTCCCGTTCACCAATCTTTACTCTCCTCTTTTACTGTCTGTTCTCTTCAATTCAGTTTCTTTTTTTGTTTCCATTACAACAAATTCTGGTCACATACTCCTCTTACGGCAATTACATAGCTCCTAGTTCTTGAGCTAACAGTTCGGCAATTTCGTCGGAGGATAGTTCTTCCAAGCTAGTTGACAGCGCTGATTTTTCATCCGCTTCTTGTAATCTTACAGTAGATTCCTGAGAAAACTGCACGGAAAGAACTTCCTGGGTTAGATAATTGACCAGTGCCTCGACAGTAGGGTAGTCAAAAGTTAAGGTTGGGGGCAAGCTGCTCTTCAAACTGATTTGCAGACAATTTCTCAATTCTACAGACGTTAGAGAATCCATTCCTAGAGAAAAAAACCCTTGCTGTAGGTTTATATGAGATGGATTTATACCCAGAACCTTGGCCACTTGCGAGCGAACATGGGCAACCAAAAGCTCGCGGCGCTGAGGAGCGATCGCTGCCTCTAATTGTTGGCGAAACTCAGCAAGGGGAACTGCTAAGTGCTCGGATATTTCTGTGAAGTCATAAAAGAAAGGCGAAATTGGTAATCGCTTCGTAAACTGCGACCAGTCAATGGGTACCACCCCTACCTGGACAAATGGCTGTGAGAACAACTGCTCCAGCACATCTAATCCCTGCTGCGGGGCTATGGTTCCCATGCCCTTCACCTCAAGTTGCTCGCCAACCTGGCGTTGTGCGGCGGCTCCTATTGTTGCCCAAGGTCCCCAGTTGATGCTCAATCCTGGTAGTCCCATTGCCCGACGATAATAAGCCAAAGCATCCAGAACAGCATTAGCTGCTGCATGGTTGGCTTGACCGGGATTGCCCAGTAGAGAAGCAACAGAAGAGAACAGCACAAAGAAGTCTAAGGGCTGGTTGTGAGTCAAAGTGTGTAAATTCCATGCTCCTTGTATCTTAGGAGCCATGACTCGTTCAAAGCGCTCCCAGTTCTGCTGCAAAAGAATCCCGTCATCCAAAACACCCACAGCGTGAACAATCCCCCGCAACGGTCTTTTGGAAAGCTCAATTTCTGCTAGCAATCGAGCAACTTGCTTTTCATCAGAAACATCTGCTTGGGCTACAACTACCTCAGCACCTGCTTGCTCTAACTCTTTTAACTGACTCCTGACCAAATCGTTAGCACCACTGCGCCCTGCCAGCACTAGATGTCGCGCTCCCTTTTCTACCATCCAGCGAGCCACGAGTAAACCCAGACCACCCAAACCGCCGGTAATTAAATAAGTATTATCTTCACGAAAAGTGAGTTGCTGTTGCGGTAGAGATGTTTCATGAAAGGTCGTGGATTTTACCACATTTGACTGCTGAGATACCACGATTTTGCCAATGTGTTTGGCTTGCTGTAAGTAGCGGAAGGCGCTGACCGCGTCTTGAATAGGGAACACCATTTGTGGTATTGGTTTAAGCTGACCTTCTCGGAATTGTTGCATCAGTTGACGCAGCATGAATTGAATTAAAGCAGGTTGCTGTTGACATACCTGTATGAGATCGACAAGAAAGTAGGAGACATCAGACCTGACCTCAGCGACTTGATTAAACTCCCAAACATCCCTCTTGCCAATTTCTAAAAAGCGACCTCGAACGCTAACAACTGATAGACTCTTAGGAATAAATTCTCCAGTCAAACAATTAAGTACAATATCTACCCCCTGACTCTTGGTGATTGCCATGACTTCATCAGCAAAATCCAGAGTGCGGGAGTTCATAACGTGTTTTACTCCCTGAGACTTAAGAAATTCCCATTTGCCAGGACTTGCTGTGCCAAACACCTCAGCCCCAGCCTGCTGGGCTAGTTGAACTGCGGCTTGACCTACCCCTCCAGTGGCTGCATGGATCAACACCCGATCTCCTGGAGATATTTTGGCAAGGTGGTGTAGCGTATAATGGGCTGTTAAGAAAGTAACTGGGATTGTAGCTGCCTCCTCAAAGCTAAGAGCTTCTGGCTTAATTGCCACTAAAGCAGCATCGACCGTTACGTACTGTTTAAAACTGCCAGGAGTTATAGCTAAGACTGCATCTCCAATCTCAAAGCCTTCTACTCCTTCTCCAATGGCTACCACCTCGCCTGCACACTCAAGCCCTAGAGAACCAGGATCGCCTGGGTACAAGTCCAATGCATTGAGAATGTCTCTAAAATTCAACCCCGTAGCGATCGCTCGAATCTCTATCTCGCCAGCACTAGGTTGACGGCGCTTAGTTGGCTGTAGTTCTAAATTCTCTAGATTTCCCCGATTTGATAGACTGAGTTGAAACGGTTGGTTGGCAGGCAGAGCGAGCCGATCTTCAACTCGTGGAGCAGTTGGGATCGGGCAACTACGTATCAGCCTCGCTACGTGACGTATACCGTCACGGAAAGCTACTTGGTCTTCTGAACCCTCTGACCAGATTTCTTCAAATAGGTTTTGTACCTGACTCCCGACTTCTTTGGGATCTAAATCCACCCGGATGCAGTTTAGTTCTGGGTGTTCCAAAGCAATAACTTTGCCCATTCCCCACAAAGAAGATTGCGCCACTCCCAAAACATTGGGATTTCGATCTGTTGCTAGCACTGCACCTTGGGTCACTAACCAGAGGGAAGGGGGTGTGGAAAATCCTGCTTTGACCAAAGCTTGGACTAAGTGCAAAGTGCTGCCACATCCTTGCTTTGAAGCCATCTCTAAATTGGCTCCTGTTAAAAGATGCTCTACCGCATCTAAGCTCCACAGATGTACTACTCCACGCAGAGGCGTTTCTGTTCCCATTGCCGCCAGCAACCGCTCAAAGTCGGCTGGGTTGTTTGGGTCTATCCTGAATCCTTCCAATAACTTTTTATACTCTTGTCCTGGGAAGACTAAGGTACAAACCTCTCCTTTAGACTGTAGTCGTAGCGCCAAATTCTGACCAATACCGCCACGATCTGCCAAAATTAGCCAACCGCTTGATTTAAATGTTGGTAGTTCTAGCTTGATATTGGTATCTGCTGCAGAGGCTACAATTACTGACTGTGGCAATAAATGAGCGAGATCGGAGCCAATGGTCGTAAGCTGTTTAAACCCATTTTCCTGCAACAATTTGCGCCACTGGTCAGCTTTAAGCAGTGGGTAGTCGGGACGTAGATCGCGATCGCTAAATTTCCACCACCCTTCTAGCAATCCAAAGATTAAGTCTATCCAGCACCGACGAGCTGTTCCCTCCAATAGCACTAGCATCCCTCCAGGAGTCAATAACTGCTGTACGTGCTGTAGAGTCTGACGCAAATCACTGGTAGCATGCAGCACATTTGCAGCCAGAATTAAATCGTACTGATGTAAATCGAATCCCTGAGTTTCTGGTGGTTTTTCGATGTCTAAAACCCGATACTCCACGAAGGGGTAGTCCCGAAATTTCTCCCGTGCCTGAGTTGCGAACAAAGTTCCGATGTCAGTATATACATATTTTGTTTGATGGGCACTTAGGTGCGGCAGAATGTAAGAGGTTGTCCCCCCAGTACCTGCTCCAATTTCGAGAATTCGCACTCCACGTTGTGCGGGCAAACGCTCTAGCAAGACGGAAATGGCTTTTTGCACCAATACGTTCATTGGTGCAAACGCTGGGGAATTTTGATATAAACTTGCTGCTGTTGTAGCATCGCCTGCTGGGAATAACAACTGTAGCGGGTCACAACTTCCTTGCAGTACTTCTGCCAGTCTTGCTCCACAACGCCCTAGCAGGGTTAGCTCGGCAATGGCTGTTGGGTATCGCTCTAACAGCATACTCCATTGCTTCTGTGGGTCTTGAATTTCAGGGACTACAGCAACTTCCCACTCTTCACCAACTTGCCGCAGCACCCCAACTTCAACTAGTATCTCTAACAGGCGGCTTAGCAATTGCTGGTGTTGGCTGACTACTCCTAACTGCTTTGCTATGAATGAAGTACTCAAGATTGCTTTGTGTTGGAACTTCCACCCTATTCGGTTGAAAGCATACAAAATATAAGCTACGCTCAAGGATTCAAGTTGAGTTAATAATTCCGGTTGTGGAATTAATTCAGCTACTTTGGGCGTGAGGCGATCGCTTATTTCAAAAGGAGTCAGTAAATAGTCCTGTGGCTCATGACGCCCAAAACGTGCTTGAGGTCGCCACTCTACCTCATAAAGCCAGTCCTGCCAAGATTTATCAGAAGTTTCTAGCAGTTCCTTGGGACTGGTTCGTTTGAAGGATAGGCCATCTACTCGAAGTACAATGGTTCCGTTTTCATCAAACAGACTTAAATCAGTTGTTAAGGTTTCTGGATCTAAATCTTTAACTGGGCGCATTTGAGCATGGCTCCACATGCTCAACTCCAGACGTCTGTAAACTTCTAAACGTTCTAAAGCGAATGGCAGATAAGTTTGCGATTTTACCGAAGCGGGGAAAGCTGCCATGCTAACTTGAAAGCAAGCATCTAGCAGCACTGGATGCAGTTGATAGTCCAAAGCCTCTGAAACTAATGCTTCAGGTATCCGAATTCGACCTAAAGTTTCTCCTTCTTGCCAAAAGAGCCGTTCAATAGCTTGGAAGCTTGTACCATAATCAATGCCCCGCTTTTGACACTGTTGGTAGTAAGCTGCTACAGATAGCTCCTGGTTACATCGCTCCCTTAATTGAGATAGGTTGACTCTTTCTAGTTTTAGCTTTTGTTCTTTCAGGACAAATTTTCCGCCAATATGCAGTTTCCAAGACTCTTCGTCTGATTCAGAATCACCAACCAAGCTGTAAATTTGGAATGCAGATACCGACTCGTGGGTAAGAATCAACTGCACAGTTTGGACTTTTTCTTCAGACAAAGTTAGTGCCTGAGATATGACGACGTCTTCTATAACCAAATTGTCGGACTTAAACGCAGTTGTCCCAGCAGTAACTGCCATTTCTAAATAAGCTGCCACTGGCAAAATGGTTTTCTGGTAGACGCAATGGTGCTTTAAAAAGGCAGGCGCATTAGAATTGAGGTAGGATTCAAACAAAATATCTTTATGGGCAGAGCATAACCGATGACCGAGTAGGGGATGAGGAGGATTTTGGATCTTAGTTGCGCGATTTTGGATTGAGGGTTTGTGGGTTGTTTCAATCCAGTACCGCTGCCCCTGAAACGGGTATGTTGGCAATGCTACCTTTAGCCGCTCATTGTCTCGGTAAAAACCAGACCAATCTATCTGCGCTCCTTCCACGTAAAGCTGAGCTAAGCTTTGGAGCATTTGCTGCCAATCTTCCTGCCCCAAAGACAAAGAAGGCAGCCATCGTCCTACTCCTTCTGGCAAGCACTTACGCCCCATTCCCAACAAGGTTGGCTTTGGTCCACATTCCACAAAAACTTCATAACCTGCACGATACAGCGCCAGAATACCCGCAGCAAACTGCACTGGCTGACAAACGTGCTGACACCAATATTCACCCGTAGCCACTTCTGCTTTTGCGAGTTCCCCAGTGACATTAGCAATTAGGTCAATTTTTGGTGGGGAGTAGATAACCTTACTCACCATCCTTGCAAACTCCGACAGCATTGGCTCCATTAAGGGAGAATGGAAGGCATGGGAAACCTGCAAAGGTGTCGCTTTGATTCCCATGGCTTCTAGCGTTGCCACCACTAAACGGACTGTCTCCCGTTTTCCAGATATGACCACACTTTCAGAACCGTTGAGGGCGGCGATAGACACGCTATGTAAATAGGGTTGAATCACTGCTTCTACTTGACGCTTTGAGGCTAACAAGGCGACCATTTCTCCATTTTGGGGTAAAGCCTGCATCAGTCGTCCCCGTGCGGCAATCAGCATAAGACCATCTTCTAGACTGAAGACCCCTGCTACAGTTGCAGCTACATATTCCCCAACACTGTGACCCATAACCGCTGCCGGTTTAATACCCCAGGACTGCCATAACTCTGCCAAGGCGTACTCGAGGGTAAATAAAACCGGCTGGGTGTAAGCTGTTTCATTTATGGGTGAGGTTTCTCCTGGTTCTGGATATAGAACTTTCAGCAAAGGCACATCCAGATAGGTACGCAAAATTTCGTCGCAGCGATTGATAGTAGCGCGGAAGGTAGGCTGCGTTTCATAAAGAGAGCGCCCCATACCGATATACTGCGAGCCCTGACCAGTGAACAAAAATGCTATTTTCGGTGGTTGCGTGCTAGATAACTGTCCGGTCACCAGTTTGAAGGTCTCCTTAGCGGTAGCAAAAGCACTCAATTGGTCGCGCAACTGTGTAGTGGATTCTGCGACAACCGCAAGACGGCAATCGAAATGCGATCGCCCCTTGTTTGCAGTGAAACAAACATCTGTAATCGATGCCACACAATCCGATGTTAGGAACACTTCATAACTATGTACCAGATCCTTAAGTTCTGCCTCACTTTTTGCTGAGAGTGTCAATAGCTGAACGGGACCCTCAACCCCCGCCGACCTATATTCTGGCGTTGGCGCTTCTTCTAGAATGACATGGGCATTAACGCCACCGAAACCAAAGGAACTTACGCCAGCTCGCCTTGGAATGATATCTTCTTCCTTTGTCTTTAACTGCTGCCAATCTTTTGTTTGTTCTACTATGTAGAATGGACTACCCTCTAATTTAATTCGAGGGTTCAGTTGCTGATAATTAGTGATTTTCGGCAATTTTTTGTGCTTCATTGCCAATAACACTTTTATTATCCCAGCGATTCCTGCCGCTGATTCCAAATGCCCAATATTTGTTTTAACTGAACCTAATCCGCAATGAGGTTCCCGAGCTGCATCCATCCCATACTGTTGATAGAGTTGTGTAAACGCCCGTTTTAGCCCATTAATTTCAATCGGATCGCCTAATGGCGTACCTGTGCCATGAGCTTCAATGTAAGAAACTGTATTAGGTGAAATATTTGCTTTCGTATATGCAGAGCGAATAACTTGTGATTGAGCATAGGCATTAGGAGAAGTTAAAGTCCGGGCTGTACCACCGTGATTAACGGCACTTCCTCTAATCACGCCATAAATATAATCTTTATCCTTAATTGCATTTTTGAGAGGTTTTAATAAGATTACCCCTGCCCCTTCACCTCGTACATAACCATCCGCTTTAGCATCAAAGGTTTTGCACTGTCCTTGTGGTGATAACATACCCAACTTGCTGAAGGAGATGTAATACGTAGGGGTACACAACACGTTGACGCCACCCACTAAGACCATCTCGCATTCATTTTCCTTGAGAGCATTGATTGCCTGATGAATTGCCACAAGTGAGCTTGAACAAGCAGTGTCTACAGCTACACTAGGTCCATGAAAATTAAAAAAATAGGAGATCCGATTCGGAATTATAGTAGTATAAGTGCCTGTTGAAAGATGTCCCTCAATATTATTTTGTTGCTTTTCCAGTAATTCTTTATAATCGAAATTACAAACTCCAACAAAAACACCTACGTGAGTTCCTGACAGTTGTGCAGGCGAATATCCGCCATCTTCTAAGCATGACCAAGCCATCTCGAGCATTAGCCTTTGTTGAGGGTCTAACAGCATAGCTTCTCGGCGTGAAATGCAAAAAAACATGGGGTCAAATTTGTCTGCACCTTCAATAAACCCACCCCATTTACTTATACTTTTATTGCTTTCTTCAGGATTTGCAGAATAAAAGTTTTCAAGATTCCATCGATTTGAGGGAATCTCCGTTATGTTATTTATTCCTTTCTCAAGATTGTCCCAAAACTGGTGATAGTCTTTTGCACCTGGAAATCGGCAGGCCATGCCGATGATGGCAACTAAATCTTTTGATTTATCCATAGGTTCCACTAACTTAATCCGTTAAATGAGCAAAAACGGCAGTAAAGCACAGCTAATCAAAGTTAATCTACTTTGTATACTGCTTTTGCATTTTAAAGGACAAACTCACAGACATCCTTGAGGTGGTGAATTTTTTTCATTGGCACTGCCTTCTGCTTTTCCTGTTCAATCTGTTTTTTCCTCCTGAATACTGTTGATGACTATCTACAAGATTCTGCAAATTAATAGCGTTGTAACAAAGGGCAACTTTACTTATCTAGTCTAGGCTTAAACCAAATAATATCAGCAACTTGTCTGTTATTAAGATTGTGTGGTCGAGAAAGCGGTCATAAGATCGCTAACTAGCTAGCCGAAGTTAATACTATTTTTGAACACTCTGATACAGGATATCAAAAATTCCATGTGATTCCAAGAGCTTAGTAGTAAATTTTATATTTAACACTTAGGATTTTGAAAGTCAATTCCATAACTAGGTGCAATACTCTACGCATTAGTCACATATTTTGTAACACAAAGAAGGGAGAGCCAGAAGGTATAAGCAGAGAAAGTTCCAGCCAAAGGAAAAAAAGAATGGACAGAGATTTTTGGCAACGAAATTTACAAATTTTACGATAAAGAGTAAAAAAAGTCAAGAAAAAGTGAAAAAAGGTAAGGAAAATTAGGAAATAAAAAATACAAGTAACACGGTTTAAACCCCTCCGAACTTCCCCAGAGCATGGGAAACGCGCCTACAGGAGTTCTCTTTGAATTTATTTATGGAGAAAAATAAACGCTCTGCAACATTATTCAATCCCACACCTTTAAGCGTGAGGTTCCCGAATTCCCTCAGCAAAGCAGCATAAATGTCTTCGCGAACTTCCAACGAAACGCATTTGTTGTATCTTAAGAAAAACAGTAGTGTTGTTCTTCCTTGTGCTGCTGTGAAAGAATCTTGTTAGGTGTTAAACTCGACTTTAATCATTTTCCAGCAAAGCGATAAGCTGGATGCCGAGTACTTTATGTATCGGACACGCTAAAACCTTTATCTGTCTAAAATATGGCAACCCAAGTTATTCGAGATCGACCCTTAACAAATACTGCTTCAGCTTTTACTCAATTTTGGGAGGATGTAAGAGCGATCGCTGGACCTTACTGGTATCCAAAAAAGCCAGGTGAAAGAGCATTCTCAGACGTGATTCGTGCATGGGGAACGCTCATTCTTTTGATATTATTAATAATCGGGCTTGTAAGTGCAACTGTTGTTAATAGTTTTGTCTATCGCCGTTTGATCGATGTCATCGTCCAAGAAAAAGATTATCCTAAGTTCATTAATACATTATTGGTTTATGTTTTCATACTTGTCTTAGTAACCCTCTTAACAGGATTTTCTAAAGATGTCAGAAAAAAAATAGCTCTTGATTGGTATCAATGGTTAAATAATCAAATTGTCAATAAATATTTGAGTAATCGTGCTTACTATACAATCAACTTTAAATCCAATATCGATAATCCAGATCAACGTCTTTCTCAAGAAATTGAACCCGTTACTAGTAATGCTCTTAGTTTTTCAGCTACTTTTCTAGAAAAAGTGTTGGAAATGATAAGTTTTTTAATAATTGTTTGGTCAATTTCTAAACAAATCGCAATTCCTCTACTTTTTTATACAATCATAGGAAATTTGATTGCTATTTATTTGACTCAAGAATTAAATAAGATTAATCAAGAGGAACTCAAATCTCAAGCTGACTACAATTATTGCCTAACTCATGTTCGAAATCATGCTGAATCGATAGCTTTTTTCCAGGGAGAAAAACAAGAGTCAAATATAATTCAGCGCCGATTTATTCATCTCCTAAAAAATACTGAACGCAAGATTAATTGGGAAAGAGGTCAGGAAATTTTTAATAGCGGGTACCGATCTGTTATCCAAATATTTCCATTTTTAGTACTCGGACCTTTGTATATGAGAGGTGAAATTGATTACGGACAAGTGGAACAAGCTGCTTTCGCTAGCTTTCTGTTTGCTACTGCTGTAGGAGAATTAATAAGTGAATTTGGGACTTCCGGACAATTTTCTAGTTACACTGAGCGTTTAGCTGAGTTTTCAGATGCGTTAGAAGCAGTGACCAAACAACCCGAAAATGTAAGTACCATTAAATCAATAGAAGAAAATCGTCTCGCTTTTGAGGATGTCACCTTACAAACGCCTGATTATAAACAGACGATCGTCGAAGATTTATCAGTGACTGTTCAAAAAGGAGAAGGTTTATTGATTGTTGGGGCTAGTGGTCGAGGTAAAAGTTCTCTATTGAGAGCGATCGCTGGTTTGTGGAATGCGGGTACTGGTCGTCTGGTGCGACCTCCTCTAGAAGAAGTCTTATTTTTGCCCCAACGTCCTTACATAATTTTGGGAACTTTACGCGAACAGTTACTCTATCCTAATACGAATCGTCAAATGACTGAGGCAGAACTCAAAGCAGTTTTGCAACAGGTTAACCTGCAAAACTTACTCAATCGAGTCGATGGCTTTGATACAGAAGTTCCTTGGGAGAATATATTATCGTTAGGAGAACAACAGCGCCTTGCTTTCGCACGACTATTAGTTACCCGTCCTAGCTTCACTATATTAGATGAAGCAACGAGTGCTTTGGATTTGAACAATGAAGGGAATTTATATCAACAGTTACAAGCAACTCAAACAACTTTTATCAGTGTTGGACATCGAGAAAGTTTGTTTAATTATCATCAATGGGTTTTGGAACTTTCACCTGATTCTGGTTGGCAACTTTTGACCGTGCAGGATTATCGGTTGCAAAAAGCAAAAGAAATTGTCACTAATCCCCCCAACAATGCTCGAATTAAAATAGATGATTTTTCCAATAATGAATTCCAAACTCAACCAGAAATAGGGGTAGTAACAGGTACAATAGAAGGACTGTCTCATAAAGAAATGCAGGCATTAACAGACTATTCACTTAGTACTGTTAGAAGCAAAGCTAGCCAAGATAAGTCTATTACTACCAAAGATGGCTCTACCTACCGCTATAATAAAGACCCGAAGGTGTTAAAATGGCTAAAAATTTAGCACTATATTTTCAACAAACTGCGATTCTTGCTCAGCTATTGCAAATATAAATTATCAATTTCACAAGTGCCTTCCCCTAGCAATAAGCAATTATTAATTGTGAGATTGTTTATTGCTTATTCTTCTGGGTTTTTCACTTACGGCTACGGGACATCCTGCTGTTATGTCTTTAGCACGCTGCGCTGCTAAACAGGGAGCTTAAAGCCGCAAAGCCTCAATTTACTGTATTGTAGCAATTCTCACATTCGTGAGGTACAGAATATTGAATTAACCGCCAATGAACGCAGATGGACGCAGATAAATTTGTACCTCTGTAGACTAAGAAATGCTATACATTTTGTAATATAGTTTGGTTTATTTCCACCTAGTTACTTAAATGTTTTAATTATTCACTTAATTATCTTAACTGTCCTAACTGTCCTAACTATCTTAACTGTCCGCGAACCTATCCCACGTCTTGCACTCGGAAATAGAAATGTTAAATACGTAACTACGTGCAAGAAGCATTATTTCTTCGCTTTTATGTAAAAAAAGACACTATAATTTGCGGAAAGATAAGTTCAAGCTCAGTTTCTGCTGCTTCTGCCCGCTCGGATCGGTAGACTGAAAACTTTAGAGTTAACCTGAGTTCAACGAAGTCAAAACAGACCTCACTTCAAAACCGCTATAGATGTTGCCCTCTTTTAAAACAAGGAGAGGGAGGGAGTGAGTGTGAGGTCTGTCGAACTCACGTTTAGAGTTAAGTATTTTTAATGATTTTTATCAGTAATTTATCGCGTACAACTGTATTATTATTTACAGTAAAATTTTAGAGTTCCAATGCTAATTCTATTAGACGTAAGATATTTAGTTATCTTATCTTATCTGCTATTGCATTTTCTTGATAAACTTGATACCTTGATGCTGACAAGCTTATTGGGAAGTTTAGGCTCAAATTTATTTGAGTTATGGTAAACAAGTTTTAACTTACTTTCGTCAGATTTCTACCAGTACGTAAGTTCTAGTATTATTGGGAGATGAAAATGTTGTGACAAACAAGGTATATACCCAATCGGTTCTGACATTTGATGGTCAAGATGATTACGTAGATTTTGGCAAAAATGATATTGGTGGTATTTTTGCTGAGGGGAGTTCTGCCTTTACAATTTCAGGATGGGTGAATCCGCATCAGCTTACAAGCAAAGCCAGTACCTATGGGACGCGCAATGTTTTTTTTGCCCGATCTTCAGATAGGTACAGTGATAATTTTGAGTTCGGCATCAGTGAGTCAGGAAATCTCGATGTATACATTGATGAGAAGCTCGACAACGTTCTCAAAACCTTTGGCAATGGAGAACTAACGATCGGACAATGGCACTTCTTTGCAATTGTCTTTCATCAAGGTCAACTCACCATATATCTTGATGAGCATGAGTATACAGGCTCGTTGAGAGGTGCCTCATTAAACAAAGCGACGAGTTCTGTAACTTTGGGCGCGACTTTACACAACAACATATATTTTACAGGTCAAATAGCTAACATAAGTGTCTGGAATTACGCTTGTTCGCCGGCGGAAATCCAAAGGCAACGGTATGAGCCTTTAGTTGGAAATGAAGAAGGATTAGTCGCTTACTGGAGATTAAACGAAGGAGAAGGAACAACTGTCCGAGACCAAACGGCAAATGCCCATGATGGCAAGTTGCGTGGCAATCCCACGTGGGATTTAGCAGAACTGCCGACTTTTGGCGAAGCGTCAAGCCAAGAGCCGACCGCACAATCATCCCATGAGGACGAAACACAAAATGAGACAGCAACTGGTGTAGAGGAAAACCCTCCTTTAACAGAAACTGGGGTACGGGAGGAAGATTCCCCGACTCAAGAGACAACGGTTTTAGTCCTACCGGTAGCTAGGGATGAGGGTCAACCAAAAGCAAGAAAAGAGACAAGGAAAAAATCTGCTCGCAACCAAACATCTCCCCCCCAGCCACAAGCAAGGGAAATCGAAATAGACCAAACAAGTCAAAGCGAAGTCCCAGACAATATCCCACAGCAGGAGCGATCGCAAATATTCACTCAGGAGCAATCGCAAGAAGCTATGAATCCAACAGCCAAGGGCAAATATAAAATACTAGCTATCGATGGAGGTGGTATTCGGAGTATTATCCCAGCACTGATACTAGCAGAAATTGAAAAGCGGACGCAAAAGCAGATATTTAGTTTGTTTGATTTAATTGCAGGCACTTCCACCGGAGGAGTTCTCGCACTCGGACTGACTAAACCCCGATTAAATTTAGAGCCATCCGATAGCACGCCAGTCGCTCAATATACTGCAGAGGATCTGGTAAAATTCTTTGTTGAGTATGGACCGTCCATGTTTTACGAGCCATTATGGGAAAAAATACTCGGACCGATAGAAGATGTATTTATCCAGCCAAAATATGCGGCGGATAGCAGAGAGGAAATTTTCCGGGAATATTTTGGAGATGCACCTCTAGAGGGGAATCTCAAAGAAGTGTTCGTAACTAGCTACGATATCGAGCAGCGAATTCCCATATTATTTACAAACAAAATTGAAAAACAACAGACAGAATCGAAAAGGTTTCGCAAGTTATGTGTCGGCTTTACTCTTACAGATGCAGCCATGGCAACAAGTGCGATTCCAACTTATTTTCCTCCCTATCGCGTTGCCAGTTCCCAGAATCCTAGCGGGTTCTATACTTTAGTGGATGGTGGATTAATTGCTAATAATCCCACAAATTTAGCAATTATGGAAGCGAAAATGAGCAGACAAGACACAAAACCAGTGGAGACGGACGATCTGTTGGTAGTTTCCTTGGGAACGGGTTCCCTGACGAGTGTCTATACCTATGACGAAGTCAAAAATTGGGGGCTGTTGCAATGGGGACAACCGCTTTTAAATATTGTGTTTGATGGTGGTAGTGAAGTGGTAGCCGGAGAATTAGAACGTTGGTTTGAGGCAAGTCAAAAAGACCTCAAAGGTTCTTATTATCGGTTTCAAACATTCCTCACAGGCGAGTTGGAACTCGTAGATAATGTCAAGTTGGAAAACATTCGTCAGCTACAAGCCTTAGCCCACCAACTTATTGCAGCACAAAGTCAACAAATTGATGAGTTGTGTAATATTTTGTTAAGCTGAAGGCGATCGCGATAAGCCGGGTACGGCTTGCGCTTCGCGAACGCAAAAATAAATCGGCAGTTCGTCGATTAGGTACAGCCCAGCTGTATAAAGCGTATAGTGATAGAACAATGGGGTCTTTAAACAAACCGTGTTATCGGATTGTCGCCATTCCAGGGGAAGGAATTGGACCAGAAGTTGTAGAAGCTTCCTTAAAAATTCTGCAACGTGTTGCTCAACTGGAAGGATTTACCTTGCTCTTAGACTATGGTTGGCTCGGATCTGCCGCCTTAGAACAATTTGGGAGTGGCTTCCCTCAAGCCACCGCCCAACTTTGTGAAGGAGCTGATGGGATTGTATTTGGTGCGATAAGCCAAGGGGGACTGCTAGAACTGCGAAAGCATTTCGATTTTTTTTGCAATCTTCGTCCAATTCGGATCGTTAACAGTCTGTTGCATAAATCTAGTCTCCGACCAGAGAAAGTTCAAGGACTCGATATGCTGATCGTTCGAGAACTAGTGAGTGGGATTTATTTTGGTCTAGCTGGACGAGCTTCAGACGAGCGGGGAGCTTATGGCTACCATACTATGCGCTATTACGATGAAGAAATTCGGCGAATTGCTCGCAAAGCTTTACAGCAAGCCCAACAGCGACGAGGATTACTCACCGTAGCCCACAAAGAAAACGCCTTACCCCACTTACCCTGGACTCGCCTGGTGCAAGAAGAAGCTACACAGTTTCCAGGCGTTATTGTCGAGTCAATGCTGGTGGACAACTTAGCCATGCAAATGGTTCTGAATCCCCAGAGATTTGATGTGATTTTGGCAGGCAATATGTTTGGTGATATTCTGAGCGATATTGGAGGTGCCTTGGTTGGCTCCATTGGCTTATTAGGATCGGCTAGTCTGAACGCTGATGGATTTGGGTTGTACGAAGCAATTCACGGTACAGCCCCTGACATTGCAGGTAAGGGCATTGCTAATCCTCTTGGAACCCTAGGAGCCTGTATTTTAATGCTTCAGCAATGGGGGGAAACGCGAGCAGCTCAACGGATTATTGCAGCGCAAGACCGAATTTTAGCCAAAGGATATCGGACAGCCGATCTATCTCCTCAAGGGGAAGAAATTTTTGTCAACACGGAAATCCTAGTTGAGCTTTTGCTGGAAGAGCTTTCCACCGTACACATTCTGAATTAGGAGTCCTTCATGAGTCCTGTAAATAAGGTTTTATACTTAGGAGATGATATCAATACTGATGATATTATTCCCGCCAATCGAGGAACGACAGACGATCCCGATTATTTAAAACAGTATGCTTTAGAACATCTTATTGGAGTCGGGGAACTCCTAAAATATAATATCATTGAAGCCGGGGAAAATTTCGGGTGTGGTTCTAGTCGAGAAATTGCCCCCATTGCCCTCAAAGCTGCTGGAATTGAGAAGGTTCGAGCGCGATCGTTCGCCGAAATTTTTTATCGCAATAGCATTAATATTGGACTGTCCCTAGAAATTCTAGGGGAAAAACAGGAGAATCCAGTAGTGGATGCGATCGCAGCCGCAGGGGGACTGATGTCTTTTAATCAGATGCGTCGTCAGGGGAAAATGACGATTCCTCCGAGCCTGACTCCTACTCGACCCATGACTTTAGTTGAAAAACTATTGGCTAAAGCTTCCGGTAATCCCTACGTCCAACCAGGAGAAGTAGTTTTTGCCTCTGTCGATTTAGCCTTATCCCATGATGCAGTGGCTTCCTCTGTAGCCAAGACATTTTACAAACACTATGGAGAAGGAGCAAAATTGTGGGATTCTCAACGGGTGGTTTTGGTAGCAGATCACTTTATTCAAGTCAATGACATCCGTCCTGACAAAAAAGCCCATCTCATGTACGAACAGATGGTTCAGTTTGCCAAAGACCAAGGATGCCACTTATTTGATATAATTTCGCCAGGTGAAGCAGCAGGTATCTGCCACGTTTTACTACCAGAAAAAGGATTTGTTCGACCGGGAATGGTAATTGCCGGTACAGATTCTCATACCTGCACTTATGGAGCATTGGGAGCCTTTTCCACGGGCGTAGGCACAACAGATATGGCGAACATTTATGCTATGGGGGATATGTGGATTCGTGTTCCCCAAACCCTAGTGTTCGAGTTGTCTGGAACCCTACCTCACCAAATCAGCGCCAAAGATATTATCCTGTTTATTCTGGGGCAAATCGGTTGCGCTGGAGCTACTAGTAAGGTAATGGAGTTTAGAGGACCGATTCTTGCACAACTACCCTTTGATGAACGGTTAACTCTAGCCAATATGGCTGTTGAATGCGGTGCAATATGTGGATTGATTGTTCCTGATGACACGACCCGAAATTATGTGAGAAGCCGAACTTCACAAGAATTTGAAGAAATTATTGCCGATCCTGATGCTGAATATGAAAGACTGTATCAATTTGACCTCAGTCATCTAGAACCGCAAGTCGCCCGCCCCCCGAAACCGGATCGGGTAGTACCTGTTAGTCAGTTAGAAGACATTCTCATTACCAAAGCTTTTATTGGCTCTTGCACGGGAGGAAAACTCTACGATCTGGCTCAGGCTGCGGAAGTTTTAAAGGGTCGCCAACTAGCAGACGGAGTTAACTTGTTTATTGTACCTGCTTCCGTAGAGATTCGAGAACAAGCTGAAGCATTAGGCTATCTTGAGATTTTTGAACAAGCAGGAGCGCAAATTCTCAAGTCAGGTTGTGGGGCTTGTATCAATTCTGGACTTGGGGTTTTGGCAAAAGAAGAAACGGGGGTTTATGCAACCAATCGCAATTTTAAAGGACGCAGTGGCGATCCAACGGGCAAAAACTATTTGGCT